>JAHILH010000006.1 GCA_018897195.1 Patescibacteria group bacterium | reverse complement strand
GTTGATAGTCATTGTGCTACCAGCTAATAGTCCGGTTTCATTATTAAAGGCTGTTAGGGTGGCAGTTGCAATCGCGCCCACTTTTAACACACCACTTGTTGGTGCGAAAACAACATTGGTAATACTAGTGGTGTGCGCATCAAGCGAGGCGGTATTGACCTGCACAGTTGTGGCGGCTGGATCATTATACTGCCCCAAACCATCTTTCAACATTAAACTAACCGGAATCGTTCCTGTGGTTCGATCCGTATTCCCCTCTTGGACTAAATAATCAAATGTATAAGTAGAGTCATTAATCTTGACCAAATTTTGCACAGCAACATTATTAATTGTGGTTGTGCCCAAGGTATAAGTATCCACATCGGCAGTGACAGTGGTTGTAGCGCGAACCGTATCCCCCACCTTATAAACCAGATTCGGCAAACTAATCGTCAATATCTGTGGTTTATGCGCATCAATTAAAGCCGTATTAGCACTCGGCGTTGTAAAAGCAACATTAACATTGCCATAGGCATCACGCAAAACTATCGAAATCGGAATTGTACCCGCCGTCCGGTCTAAGTCATTTTCCTGCACCGTATAAATCAAAGTATAAGTATTATCATTATTATCAGTTAAATTTGCCGGATTAATAGCCACCCCATTAACCGTTGACCCCAAGGAGACATAGGCTTTTCCATCAGCAACTATCGACAATGGGATATTCATACCAATACCATAAGAACCATTCGCGATATAAACTGCCGAAATTACCGGCTTATGCGCGTCTAAAGAGGCCGTCGAGGTTAAAACTGTAAAGGCAGTATTCAGATTACCAGAAGCATCACGCAAAATTATCGAAATCGGAATCGTGCCACTAGCGCGATCAGTATCACCTTCAATTATCACATAATCCAAAGTATAAGTCGTGCTATTAATTTTTTGCAGATTTGTAACTGTTTTACCATTAATCGTAGACGCGCCCAAGGTATAAACATCAACATCGGAAGCAACCGTCACTGTCGCTCGCAAGGTATCACCAACTTTATACATCAAATTAGGCGCTGTCACTGAACTAATTGCCGGCGCATGCGCATCAATCGAACCGTTAATAAAATTGCCACTATAGGCAATACTCTGATTGCCATAAGCATCAACCAAAACCAGATAATACGGAATCGTTCCGGTCGCGCGGTCAGTTTGTCCCTCGGCAATTACATAATCAAGCGTATAAGTAGTATCATTTATTTTTTGCAGATTGGTCGTCGAGGCGCCATTGATCGTTGTTGTCGAACTAGCCAACAGGTAAACACTTGGATCAGCCGCTACTGTAATGGTTGCGCGTAGGGTATCGCCGACCTTATAGGCCAGGTTAGAAGTAAGCGCTTGAGAAATCACCGGCGCCACATTATCGATATAAACTGTCGTCGTAGCCGAACTGGTTTGCGTTTTGCGAATATCATCAGCTGTAATACGCACACAATAAGTGGCTCCAGCAATTGTTGGCAAATCAGTTTTTGACAACCAGTCAATATTAACCGTATTACTGCCGGAATCGGTCAAAATATAAGCACTACTTGTCCCCACTTGATACGCATTCGCATTATCAATCAGAGGATCGCCAACATCAGCCGTGGTGTCCAAGTCCACTGTCGAAATCGTCGGATCACCGGACGGACTAAAGACACAGGTTGTGCCGGTTGCATATTCAACTTTAACTCGTGTTGGTTCCCAGTCCACATCCGCCACTTCCATAGAAATATCCACCTTGCCACTACCATCAGTTTTTTGCGCCACTGAATTAAAATAACTCGTCGGTGGTGATTTTAATTCCATGGAAAAAGCCGCTACCCATGGATAGGTTGCCACTGCCGCAGTGCCCGCTGTCTGTTGAGCATAGGTTTCAATGCTCTTATTGGCTGTAGAAAAATTAGCAATATCCGCCGCCGTGTAAGGAATAATATCAGCAACATTGTGTTGGAAACCACCCAGAGTTGCCGTTGTATCAATCAATGATTCCTGTATCTTGGCCGTTACCACCCCACCATTGTCATCTGCCATAAAACCGCTCAAGGACAACCAATCACCTGTTATTTTTGGAAGAGAACTTACCCCGGCCACCTTATAGAATACACCTGTAGTTGTTAAGTCCACAGGAGTCGTGGTTGCAAAAATCGCTGAATCCTGAAATTCACTCAAATTCAAAGCCATCACGCCGGCTGCCAACCATTGCATCGTAGCCGCATCTTGCGATATTTCCACTGATGCTGAGTGCGCCGCTTGAGTAAATGTCTGTGCCCAGCCTAAACCATAAACTGGTGTATCATTACCATCTTCACCCTCAACATCTTGCAAGGAAACAATTTTTCCAGCATCAATATTCATTTGAGCACGATAATTAGACGATCCAACCGTCACAATATCTGCCTGCGTATAAGCATCAACTAGCCAATTATCATTATTCATCTTTGGCGTCCAGTTAATACTCGTTTTGCTAGTTGGCGTCGTCGTCAAAGCGCCACCGGTAGAAGTGGCCACATTCCACACTAAGTCGCCACTTGCAATCAAATCATCAGCCGCAATTGCGGTCAAAGTTATATCCTCTACATTAGTCGTATTAGAGATATTATACAATTGCACATTAATATCCTCATTAGCAGCCGTCCAAACCGTAAACCAGTGATACGGTGTCTTGTAGGACACACTGGTCTGATCAGCCTCTTCCATGGTCTGCGATTCTGGAAAAGCCACATTATTGTGCGTCACCCGTAAACCAGAATTAACATTTTGATTGCCCACATTATGATAACCCCAAACCATTAAGAGATACTTCTTGCCCACTGTAAAATTCGAACCAGCAATCCAACCAGCGGCCGATGCATTCGTTCCTGATTGAGCGGTACCGGTCACGTTTACCCAACCGGCTGCCGATGCGTTCGCTTCATTAGCCACTCTTCGAGCCACAAAATGTTGCGCCACGGCATCGGACGCGATCTGCCACTGTCGATTTTCTACCGTCAATTTTTGATTATTGCTATTCATCTGCAAAGGTCCCAACAAATAAAACTCCGGCGACACATTGGGTGCATCAAAAATATAAGAGACACTTAATTTTTCCCCTTTTTTCAAATCAAGTCCTTTCCAAACCAAATACTTCGAGTCACCAATAATATACTCCTCAAGCTTGTTGTCAATTTTTTGAGAACTTCCGTCGGTAAAAATTCGTTCCACTACAGCAGACGCAATTAAAAAATCTTTTGGTACCACCTCAACCACTTCTCCGACAAAATCAGCATTCGCGCGTACATCAAAAGTTAGAGGATAATTTGCTTTTGGATAAATACGCGTCGGACCTTTTCTTTCTACTTCAAAAACCGTCCCCTCTTTCACCTCGAAACTATCGGCAATTTCATAAACACCATTCTTGGTTGTCGCCGTCAATTTTAAATCGTAAGCGCCATTTTTTAAATCACCGTAATTAAGATAATAATCCGGAGTCTCAATCACGTTATCCGGTCCGCAGGCAGGATTACGAACTATTGTATTACTCTTTGTGCTCAAAGTGTCCGTCCCGCCAAAAAGACCCGGGGTGCTAATTTCCAAATTCAAATCAGCGTCACAAATCGTACTACCGTGCTCATCTAAGACCGCCATTTGAATATAGGCGCTATCTCCATTTTTATAAATTGATTTATTAAAGTTAATGGCTAAGACCCCCCAATTAAAATCCTGCGTAAAATTAAGCGTCTGGCCACCAGTTAAAGTATCGTCCTTGATTGTTAATTCCAGAGAATACCTACCTGGCTTAAACTGTCGTGGTTTATCCTTGAAACTAGCGCGGAATTTACCATTCTTTAAATATTCAATATCAAACAAATTATTATCAACCTCCAATTTTTGGCTCTCCACCTTGGACTCAATATTCATTTGCTTATATTCATCAACGAAAAGACCTTTCACGCCAACTCCTAAGCCTGCCCAAAACCCTCGTTGTTTCTTAAACTGAAAATCCAAAGCCGGCAACTCATTCATCTGAAAATCCTTCGCTGGCGTCACCTGCTCCAAACTAAAACCATCTTGAACTTGTGCCACATCAGTTGCCGCCTTTGAGTTGTATGCGAAAAATAAACCAAAAAACAAAACAGCACTAAACAAGCTGATTACAACCGTTCTGAAAAATTTATTCTGTTTTTTAAATATGTTTTGCATTTGTTATTTTGTATCAACTTACCCCATATTTATTAGAAGCCTTTATTCGTGCGACCTGCCACCACCTCACCCCGACCCTCTCCTGGCCAGGAGAGGGAGACTAACCAATCCCCTCTTGTGAATTATTTAATCCTCCTTCATTGTAAATTGAAAATTGAAAATTCGCCAAAGGCGATTATTCTCCTCCGTCATCATTACGCCAACGATAGTGAATCTGTTTCACAAATATTTTCTGCACCTTATAAAATAGCGAATAATTGTCATCATCGAGTTTAGCCACGTCATTAGTACTATAAAGACCAGCATTGTACTCCACATTAGTATTGGCAAATGTTTTACTAAAAATTAATTTAAAGTCCAAGGTGCAGGTATTTGACAAACAATCAGATGTACTATTGCCAAGCGACACGCCATTGGCCGTATCAGTGCCGGTTTCCGTAAATTGATTAGTCGCCTGATTCCAAGTAAATTCCAGATCACCGTATGGAGCAACATTGTCGACATTATCGGCCAAACGTAGTCTTACATTATCTAAAGCAGTCCAGCCATTTTCTTCAGATACGACAGCCCGGAATATCCATTCGTCTCCACTCGCCAAAGCTGTCTTCGTTGATGTAGCATTCACAAATGTCAAGGAATTATTCACAATCGTATTACTAGTCTTAACGGTTATTTCCGTAGACGCAACTTTATTACCATATTTATCATAAGCCCAAATATTAAAAACATAATTCGTGTCTGGATTCAAGCCGCTCAACTTGCTTGAAGTTGCGCCGCTATAATTATATGCATTAAGGGCGGTCAGGTCATACTCAGTATCCGCTTCTGTCACACCACTAGTCCCCTCTTTATAAAAAATCTTATATGCATTTACTGTCGGCGGATTTGTATCTGTCGCCGGTGTTGTCGTCGCAAAAATCAAAGTAACACTATTCGTTGTCACGCCGCCATTCATTAAAGCGCCAGGTAGTGTCGGAGTAACATTGTCGATAGTCAAAGTGCTCGTTGCTACTAAAATTTGCGAATCTAAATCATCCTTCACTTGTAAGCGCACGCAATAAGTCGCGTCACCAGTTGGCAAATTGGTTTTTCCAAACCAATCGAAGTCAACCGTATTAGAGCCTGGCGAAGTAATAATAAAGCTTGAGCTTGTACCGATTTGATATTCACGGGCATTGGAAATCGTTGGCGCTCCCCAATCAGCCTGAATATTGGCCTGTGTCGTATCTAAGGTTGGGATTGCTGGCGAGGCAAAATTACAAGCCGCCCCCAGAACATAATCCATTTTCGCAACCACTGTATCATCATTATCACTATCATCAACTTCAATCGACAAATCAACCACACCGCCACCGTCCGCTCTCTGTGCCAAAGAATTCACACTAACTGTCGGAGCATCATTAGTCTCAATGTCCACGCGACTCGAACTGGCTTTATTACCATAAGCATCATAAGTCCAAATTGCAAAACTATATTTAGTGCGAGAATTCAAACCGGAGATTGTAGTCGTCGCCTTGCCATTAAATAACTTATTAGCCAAATTAACGTCAGTAGATGATGATAAAACACTACTAAGCTCGGTAGGATCGGTGCCATCATAAAGCTTATAAAAAATCTTATACTCAACAAAGTTTGTCTCAGTACTGGTCGCCCCAAAATTCAAAATCACCGAGGATCCAGTTCTTTTATTCAAGCTCAAGGCACCGGGAGCGGTTGGCTTCAGATTATCAATATAAACCGTAGTTGTGGCCGGCGTCGCCTGATCAATCAAGAAATCATTTGCCGTTAAGCGCACACAGTAAGTCCCCTCCAAGCCTTGAAGATCACTTTGAGTCTGCCAATCAACAAAGACTGAATTCGTGCCCGAGGCAGTGCGAATCGGATTTGCTTCGGTGCCGATTTGATATGTTTGGGTATTCAACACTTGCGGATCGCCATAGTCCGCTGTTACGTTGGCGTCAGTTTCATCAATCGTCGGATCACCGGCTGGACTAAAAACACAACTGGTTCCGGTCGCAAATTCCAGTTTCGCCCTCGACTCCTGATTATTAACATCATAAACCTCAAGCGAAAGATCCACGACGCCAGTGCCGTCCCGGCGAGTGACTGCCGAATTAAAACTACCGGTCGGCGGAAAATTATCCCACTTATAGGTATAGATAAATTGACCATTCATCTTGGCCCCTGTGGTGGCGTTGGCCGCCCCGTTATTAGTATAGCAAGCCTGATAAGTTTGGTTATTGGTTGTCAATAAATTCGCCGTCACGTCGCGATAAAATTCAGTCGTCATGTTTACGCCTACCGCGAAAGAAGTGTGAATATTTGAGCAAACTGGCGAGCTGGTACTCAAATTGGTGCCCAAAAGAATATTAGCGGTCGGCATAGAGTTGACGGTTGAATTACCAAATAAATAACTACTCAAAACTCCCGCAGCCAGAATTGTCTTATTGGCTGGTTCCGGCAAAACCGCATTAGCCGTATTAACTGTTGCTGACTGACTATTGCCCGCGGTCATACTCTGCCCACCATACATCCGCACTGAAGCAAGGTAGCCATTATTTTCTGAGGTATAGGTATAGGTAATCATCAATTCCGCCGAAATACCACCATAGGTCAAAGAACTGGCTGTTGTGTTTATACGCACCTTCTTCACCGTTGCCGAATTGGCCTTTTCCAATTCCGCATAATCAGCCACGGGAATAATATGAATCAAATTAAAAGACGGTTTTGTAATTGTTGTGCCGGAATTGTAATCATAAGCCAAGTTGGTGGAGGTGGCATTATCACCCACTGTACTCGAAACCGTTATCGTTTGATTCGCCGATGTCACATTACTGGTTATTAAACGCACCCACGCACTCTTAATTTTAACCGTGCCAGTCGCACTACCGTTCTCGGGAAAATAAACCCCGACCTCTTTACTAGTCAAGGTATTCACGGCACCATTATTAATAATTCCCATCGGCAAAGACACAGTCCGCGTCTTTGTCGCCGCACTGGAAGAGGAAATATAAGTTTCAAAGATTTCGCCACCGACGCCAAAGTTTGTCGCAGAATTAATATAATATTCTACCTGCTGACTAGAATTTTCAGCATAACCAGAACTGGCCCAATCAGGAAAATACATCGCCGGCATACTAACCTGATCACGCAGAGCCGCTTCATAATGAAAACTAGCGCTATTCACATCTACGCCGGTTAGATTGATATTTGGATCTAAGTCGGTAGTTGTGTTGCCACTATTTGCATCATAAAATCGAAACCACTGCGACAAACGACTAGTACTAGTTGCGCCACTTGGAAACTCAGGAATATCCATTTTATAATCAAACAAAGGACAGGTACTATTACGCGTACAAGCCCCTATACTGGCTTGTCGAGAGCCATTGTCAGTGCCATTGGTCGAATCCAGTGGATAAGTGACAGTATTGGTCTGATTAACCGTATTAGTGTCATAGGTGTAAGTGACATACAAAACCGCTTTAGCATTAGCAATACTGTTAATGACTGAACCAAAAGCAAAGTTATAATGTAGTGCTCCTTGCATTAGCGCGCCGGCACCAGTATAAGCGGCCAACTGTGCCTCGCTTGTCACATCAAAAAGCAAGCGCACCTGATTACTTTCGGATTCATCAAAAGACAAGACCGTGCCGTCGGCCTGCGCCACACGGCCGACTCCCGTTAGAGAATTAGCCGTACACGACTCCTGACAGGCATCAAAACCAAGCGTGTAGCCAGTATAGTTACCAGTATTATTCACATAACCCTCAATCTGAGCTTCAAACATGATGTAAGCATTCTTAACCACCACACCAGTTTCGGCTAATTTAAAATTAAAATTTGCAAATGAATTGTTTGTATTAGTATTCTGCCCAGTTGTGGCCCCGCCATTATAAACACCGGCCATAAAGGCCACCGTTTTCACTTTGTTAATCACTGCATCCGAAGCAATCTGCCAAGGACGCATCTCTGTCGCAGAGCCAATAGTCAATGGTCCCAGTAAATAGAATTCCGGCGACACATCAGGGGCATCGTAGCGATATTTAATCTCCAAAATATCTCCCTTCAAAATCTCCACACCTTTCCAAGTTAAAATTTTTCGATCACCGACAACATTCTCTTCATATTCAAAACTAGGTCCATAGGGATCGCGCTCAATCGAATTAGTAATTCGTAAATCATTACTAACAACCCTAAAATTTGCTGGCATAGACTCAACAATGTCGCCAGAATAATCCTCCTTGGCTGTTACGAGCATCGTCATTACATAATCAGCTTTTGGAAAAATACGCGTCGCCCCCACTCGCTGCACCTCAAGGGGTAGGTTACCCTTCACCTCCAAGACATCACTGATGTTGCGTGTCCCGTTTCTGGTAATTGCTGTTAATTCAATGGCATACTGCCCTGCTTCAGCGACATCATAATACGCAAAATAATCCGGAACATCAGTCACTGTTTCGGGACCGCAAGCAGGACTAAGCGCAATCGTTCCACTCGCCGTATCAAATTCCTTGACTACACCGCTGGGGCTAATTATCCTTAAGAGCAATTCCGCATCACACAGGGTATGGCCACCGTCGTCCAAGGCCGCCATCTGCAAATAAGCGCGCTCATTCTCCCGGTAAACAGACTTGTCATAATTCAAAGCCAAAACTCCCCAACTAAAATCTCGAGTTATTTCAATCGTCTCTGGCACATCGCCAGAGTTGTCAATAATAATAAATTTAATCGAATATTTACCTGGCTCAAAATCAGCTGGTAAATCGGGCAAGGTAATCACAAATTCACCGTCATCTTCGAAGAAAATCGTCGGTTGGAAATTTAAAACTTGACCATCTTTACCAATTAACTCGGCGCGTAAGTCAATGTCGCTCCAATAACTCGTCCAACCCAAAAATTCACCTACTTTGGATAATAGTTTTTCGTTATTTTTAGTATACTTAAAACGAATCTCACCTTTTTCGTTAATCTTAAAATCCTTCTGATCGGACAACATTTGCAAAGCCTGTTCCCAACGTGCTCGTCGCAAAGCCTCCAACTCTGGCGCATTATCCGCGACCTCATATTCCGCTGACACCCAAGCACTGTCCAAATAAAAAACAAAACCATCCTCACTGTCGTTTACACCCTCCAGCTTCAAGTGTAAATTTTTCACATCTGTCCAATTTTTCAAGAAACTAGCGTCATACTCAAAATAACCGCCATGTAAAGCATTCGAGGCATCCGCATTGCTAATTCGTCCCAATTCCTGCCATAAAAGACTATCAGTTGATGTGCTAGTTACCTCGCCCACTGCATACCAAATAACAATTTTATCATCAGTCTGTGCATTCACTTTTTTTGCAAAAAAATCCCTGAGCACATCTAGTCGCGACTGCGTACTAGTTGCCACCAAATCTTCAACGCTTGGCAAAACATCAGTTGAACTGGCTATCTCATCAGACGATGTCGCTAGTTGCTGCAAATCATTTTCCACATTCACAACACTATCAACCCCCTGCTCAAGACTGCCTGCTTCTTGCTTTATATTTGCTGTAGCTAAAGAAAATTTAATCGTCGCTCCTTGAAAATTACCAAAACTCTCTAAGTCAATTACACTATCCTGTGCCAAAGCATAATAATTATTCACACTAGCGCTAATTTTTCCAAAAAAATTAAGAGTTTTATCGAGCCAAGAAACTTCTTTTGGCGTCTCTTCTGCTCCACCAGGATTTTGCACTGGCTCAATCACCTCCACTGAATCATTATCCAATACTGGTGTCTGAATTGATTCTATTATTTGAACATTGTCGTAATCATCAACTAGCGGTTCATCACTAGATGACATCGGTGCCTCCTCTTCTGTGTTTAAATCTGGCTGAACAACATCCTCAGTCGTTGTAGCTATATCAATATCGCCTTGCACCTCAGTCGTTGTAGCTAAATCAATATCGCCTTGCACCTCCGGCTCCGTCACCGATGAGCTGGCTTCTACTGGCTGCTCAACTGATATTATTGCTTGATCGTCAGTGGCTACGCTGTAATCAGTTGATGGCAAAAAATTATCTAAAATTAAAGAATATTTTCCGCCTGAATAAAAAGCTGAATTACCATCATTAAAAGCCATTAACTCATCATTTGGTCCCAAATCAGGCTCACCCAGGGTCTTCTGCTCACTCCACCAACCAGTCTTAAAATCAGTTTGCTCACTACTAAGACTCGCATTACCAACATATAAATCCACCACCGCCACATCTACGCCCATAATCGCTCGAATAGTCTTGCGTGCAAAACCAAAAGGCGAAAAACCAAACACATAAATAATTAATCCCGCTAAAAAAACAAAACGCCAGCTAAACTTTCGTTCTTTTAGCTGACTTCTGAGATTTTTTAACAAATCAAAGGGTATATTAGTCTTTCCTTTTCTTACAAGCATGGAAAAATAAAAAAATTAATTATTTGTTTAATTAATTTTGTTTTTGTTTTTGCTTAATTTTAGCTGGATACTGAAATGATTTGTTTTTATTTTTGAAGAAATTTATTTGAAATATTTTTATGCACAAATTTATGATTCCTAAAGTTATTATAACATTTTTTAGGCACTCTTTGCAATAATTTAACAAACAAGAAAAGGAAGAAAATTTGTCATATTTAAAGCACTTTTGAACATAGCAAGGAACCGAAATAGCCTTAAAAATAACACTGTGGATAAAAAAACCCGCCTACGCTAAAAAAGCTACGGCGTGGCGAAGGTAAAACAAAAACTCCCCCGGTAAAACCGGAGGAGTTTTTACTATATAGAATCTATTTACTAAATATTAGTAAGTAGGTGTACAAACGTAAGTCAAAGTTGATTGATAATCACCAGCTTCTTGTAAGTCAGTAATACCAACTTCGTAAGCCACTCTAACTTTACCCTTATCAGGTGTAGAACCATCAGCTGCACCAGTGTGAGACATAATCTCCATAGGAGCAGTTGCAGCTAAACCTGCAAGCTTAGCACCACCAAAGGCTGTTCCGATAGCACCATCAGAATCATCAGTGGTAAGACCCATGTGACCATAAGTATTATCACTGCCCAATGTTGCCACTGGATCAGACCAAACTTCAGGTGTCGCTAAACCAGCGTTATTAGCAGCCATTTTAAAGCTGTTAATGTTAGCTCCGGCAGCTGAAACCATTTCACCGTCTTGTTGAACAGTCACACTAAAACCATTACTAGCATTAGTTGTTACTGATAACTCTTGGCCCACTACTGAAGGTGCCACAGAACTCAAAGTTCCGAAAGGAACTGCAGTTGCTGTTGAAGTAGCAGTTGTTGTTGCGCCATTAATCTCAACGCCAGCATTAATTGCAGCAACTCCGAATGTCAAAGTTGCGTTAACGTGAGCGGTAACAGTTACAGCATCTACTAAATACACAATCATTTGCGCATTTTCAATTTCTACGCCACTAGCATTATAAGTTCGAGCGTAAACAGAGTAACCACCAGCCACTGGACTGGTTACACCAGTAACAGTAATTGTCTGATCTGTTGTTGAGCTAACTGCAGTGTTAACCTCACAACCAACTCCGTCAACGGTAGTGGTTGCAGTTGAATCACCAAAAGCAGCACAACTAGTATTGCCTTCCACAGCACCAGTAAAGGAGCCGAAATCAATACTAACATAATCACCAGCTACCAAAGCGGTGCCTAGATTGACTGTGATAGTATGTGTTGTAACAATACTCGGTGCTGAATCACTGATTGTGTCTTTTGCAGAATCAAATGAAGCCGCTTTTGCCGTAGGCATTGTCAAATAAGTTGTTACCATAGAAAATATTACTAAGGCAACAAGAAATCTTCTTGTTTTTGTTTTTTGCATGGGAATAAAATTCAAGCAATCAATCCGCCGAGGCAGATTAATTAATTAAATTTATTTTAAATTTATAAGGGATAAATTGATTGTTATTTAGGCAATCAATTAAAAAATAAGCTTATTTTTGTTTGTGTTTATAGTTTATTTTAAACTATTTTGTTTTTCCTCGTCGCGCTATAGCTTTGGCTATAGCGGATTTTAAATAATTAAAGCCTCTTTAAACTTTAAATATTTTTTTTAAATATCCAAAACCTCTTTAAATCTTAGATATTATATTTTTTTTAACAATCAAAGCCTCTTTAAACTTTAACTGCTTTTATTTTCGCAAGATTTTCGACCTTCTCCATGTTGTCCACAGAGAAATCTTACTAAACTTATTATAACATATTTTTACCAATTTTGTCATACCATATTATTAAAGTAAAATGAAAACAATAAAAGCCCAACGGTGGGCTAAAATTAGTAACAAAAAATAAAAAAAATTATTAAGCAATGGCTGAATATTTCATTTAAAAAAATAAAGTTCATTAGACCTGTGGACAAACAAAACCCCTCCTCGGGTTATTAACCCAAGGAGGGAGCAAAATCATGCCCGAGGGCAATCAAATATTAGTAAGTCGGTGTCGCAATATAAGTCAGTGTGTTTTCATAATCACCCGCTTGTTGCAAGGCGTTAATTTCCGCAGTATAGGCTACTGCCACTCTACCCTTATCTTGAGTTGATCCATCAGCTGGACCATCATGTGTCATCACATTCATAACGCTTGAACCAATAAGACCGGCATACTTTGTACCATTATAATCCATGCCAACAACAGTTGTATCATCTGAAGTTAAACCCATGTGACCATAAGTCCAATCATTATCAAGAACTGTACTTGGAGAAACCCATGCCTCAGCTACGCCCAAACCAGCACCATCAGCAGCATCTTTAAAGCTATTAATATTGTCGTTACCATCAGATGTCATTTCTGTATCCTGTTCGACTGTGACTACAAAACCAGCAGATGAATTAGTTGTCACCTTCAATTCCTGACAAACAGTTGATGGAATAGTTGGAATTAAGGTTCCAAACGGTGTCGAAGTTGCTGACGTGGTAGCAGTACAAACAGCACCGTTAACAGTGGCATCTTTATTCATACCAGCCACTGTGAATGTTAAGGTAGCGTCAACACGCGCTGTCATCCAAACATTATCAATGATTTGTACAACAACCTGTACCCGTTCTGCTAAATTTCCAGCCACATCGTAGTGAGCAATATTAATAACTTGACTTGTAGTTGCTGTCGGATTAGTTGTATTGGCCAAGGTAATAGTTTTAACACCAGCGGCTTGAACACCAGTACAACGAATTGTTTCTGTGTTAAACGCGCTAGCAGCACCAGTTGAACAAGTCACGTTACCAACCAAGACATCGCCAAAACCAGCTGGCATAACCACTTCGAAATAACCAGTCGCATCAGTTGATGTTCCTGAGGTAAAAGAAATAGTCGTTGTTGCAGCCGTACCAGGGGCTGACTCACTCAATAGAGCCTTAGCGGCCGTTAACGAATTGACGGCTTGGGCGCTGTTTACTCCTGGGTAATAACCAACTACGGCCAACACCAAAGAAGCAATCGCCAACGAGGCTATGAATTTTTTTTGTTTCATAATTTTTGTTTTATTTTAGTTAAGATATAAGCGCTTATATACATCCTATAAAGGATGTAGCTTTTAAAACCCTGACTTCGACCTGCCCACCGTCTATGCCTAGACAATGGAAATCATGGGGATTTATTAATTAAATCTTTTTATAAGCATTCTGCCGATTGCATGGGGATTTATTTTCCACGAATCAACGAATCTTCTACAAAATCACTTTTGTAAGAGGTTTGTGTATTCGTAAGGCAGAGCAATAAAAAAAATGCCTTTCAACAAAAAGCATTTTCAAAAAAAATTTATCCCTATTTAGTTTTGACTCAAATCACACACTTCAATCCCCTCTTACCGAAAAATTCCTTATACCAATTCAAGAATATCTAATTGTCAATTTTGTTTTTATTTTTTGATTTTTATTTTGCTTTTTGTTTTGTTTCGCTTATTTTTAGCGATTTTCTTCGTAGCACTGTTACTCTTTTGCACAGCCCTACAAAGATATAACTATATTATACACCAGATTTAAAATCTGGTCAATTGTGGATAAGTTACCAAGCTCATTGACCATTTTTATTTAAATCTCTTCTTAAGCAAAAGGGAGAAAAATGTAATAAAAACCAAGGCAAAGGTAATAATACCAATAAAAAGAAAAATATTGCCATCATAGACCGCCCTGCCAGAGTAAACAACCAACAAGGCAAAGGGTAATTCTGAAAGAACAGCAATGATCATAAACTTTTTCAAATCATATCGCACAATTCCCAATGTATAAGCGGTAATCTCAGAAGGAATGGCTAAACGAAAAATCAAAACTAATAAAAATTGTGCATCCTGCGAAATTTGACTTTTATAATACTCAATCTTTTTAAGTGAAAAAAATTTTTCCAAAACCCCCTCTCGTGTAAAATACCCCAAAAAATAACCAACCAAGGATCCAATAAACCAGCCTGATAATAAAAAAACAAAGGTCCAAAAATCACCCCAGGCAATAATGGCAGATGGCACCAACGGCAGACTAGAGAGCGGAGAAAAAACAACGGCCAAAATAGAAATGAGAACAAATGCGAGAATTCCAACAAAAATATGCTCTTTTATAAAAAAAGCCAATTGATCCACTGAAGAATAAACAGTCTCACGAAAATAATACAAGGCCCCAAAGATGCTCACCATCAAAAACAAAAAAAATGTCAGTGCTAAAACTTTTTTAATAGCCTTATGTTTAAAAATGCTCATATTGCTAAATATTAAACTTTAAACCTTTTTCGTCTCCTAAGCTCTGCCCAGGTCCATAGAAATAACCAAATAAGCACCGGCCCCATCACCTCAAACCACTCATCTTTGACCATGGCGATATGAATAGCGGTTGCGATAAAAACCAAATAGGTTCCCCGCTGAATTTTTTTCCAGTATTTGCCAAAAAAATGCAAGGAAAAATTATTAGAAGTAAGAAGCGGAAACAGCATCGCCACCACGGCTAAACTCCCCCAGCCATAGAAATTTTGCAATGACCAAAACTCGGCATCTAAAAAATAAATTCCTGCCAAGCCGCTACCAAGTAAAAAGAATAGTACATGGACAATAGCTGCTAATCCACAGATTACACCCAATTGTTTTCGATAGCGCAAAACTCGAAATAAGATCTTATTTTTGGTAATTTCTGCCAAGGGTCGTGAGACAAGAATAATAATCAACAATATCCAACTCAAGTTGGCGAAGAAGGTGTGGGTTTCTAGGAACATAAATTAATTCAACGCAATTACGGCGGTTGGGCAATTCTTAATCGCTGCCGTCAACAATGGCGCCTCTAAATTATTTTGAGATATTACTTTTGCCCGATGAGCAGCTATTACAAAATGTTCCCGGTCAATCTTTGCGCAAACACCACAACCAATGCAACCATCTAGTATGGTTACTTTTTTCACCGCAATATTCTTGCTTAGCGTTTTATCGTAGCCCACAGTTTTGCCATCAACATTTTTACTACGCACCTGCTCTTTGTTGCTATTGTTATCAATAACACATCCACTGGTAATATTGGATAAAAAAATCAATATAAATATTAATAATAATCGTTGTTTGTTCATAGACTTCATTATATCATACAAATTTTAAAAATAAAAAATGAGTGGCACCAAGAACTTTTGCTCTTAAGTAACCACTCATTGTATAACAGCCCATTTCCAGAACTGTCTTAAACTTTTTGATCACCGCGTACATCTCTGAATAATGAGGCACCTGGAACTTTTGCTCCTAGCGTCACCCACTTCTAATTTTGCGGTTTATTCGAAACTATTTTTAAGGGATTTAGATAGTTGTTGCTTGAATTTTGACATATAATACTAAGAACTTTTGCTCTTAGTCTTTGCTATATCTTATTCAAAGCTTCCCTTTGATTACGAGATTATACAAGCCAACTTCAGAAATTAAATCTTAAACACAGACTTGTCTGATTACGAATTTGGCATTTCCGAACTCGTCAGCAAGATCTGGATATTTTTGGTCGAACCATGCTGTACTTCCCACACTTTTGCAGTATAGCCATACGTAACCGCATCCTTCGTCAACTGTAGGAAAAAAGGACGATCCACGCTCTGCTCTTCACAAAGAGCTGACAAAGACAAGTCTTTGACAACGGTCTGAATTTTTTCATGTTTCTTCATTGTGCTCTTGTGCTGCTTCTTGGCATGGCTAGTCTTCTTGTTGATGTGCGCATGCTTTTTGCCATGACTACTCTTCTTGCTAATATGGCCAACATTTTTGTGATTATGAGCCTTTTTAATGTGACGGGGCTTCATTTTCTTGGCCGGCCTGGTTTTATGCACAGTCTTTATCGTTTTCGCGGCAACAATAGTCTTTTGCGAATTAGTTGCTACGATTGTGTGTTTCTTTTTTTCAGGCGATGCAACTGGGGTTGATTTCTTGGCTGGCGCTAATGCCTGTTTCTGTTTACCAGGCCCTACATCCCCCCTAAGTTCGTCAATCTTCTCCTTATACGCCGTCTCTTTCTCACTAAACTTGGCAATCTTTCCCTCAGCCACAGTTAATTTCTCTTCGGCTGCCTTAAGATTGCCCTTGGCAACCGCCAATTCAGTTGCATGTTCCCTGTTCAGTTTTACAATGTCTTCTGTTTTCTGACTTTCAAAGCCAGCAATCTTGTTGTAATAATAACCACAGCCACCAAGGGCTGCCGCCAGCAATATCGCCAGCAGGATAATCGTATAATGTAACCTTCTTTCTTGTTTGGTCGCCATCGTGCACCTCCTTAAAAATGACAGGCGGAAGTTTTATCTTCCGCCCAGATTAATCACCCACCAACCTTTTGAGCAGCGACTGCTGGCTCAGCGGCTTTTGCCCCAACAACATGCAATGACTTCGATGTTTTTACTGATGCTGCGGGCAAGCTCTTTCTCACAACTTCAGCTCTCAACAAATCATCCTTCTGTCCACTATACTGAACAGAATTAAGACACTTTTTTAAAGATGTCTTCAACTCCTCCATACCCTTGGGTGTATCATCAAAAAGTAAAGTCTTTGGAATCATTTTATCAACACCCAATGTAAGCGTAGTAAAAGGCGATTCAAGTCTTACAATATTATCGTGTAGTAATTTTTCAATTTTGACAATAAAACCAGGGACATCGACTTCGATAATTTCGGCAAGACTATTCGCCACCAAGACCGGCGCCGATTTTTCTTCAATTTTCTCAACAACAACTTCTACCGCAGGCACCATTGTCGCTGGTTTGATTATGGCATCTAACACATTCGGCTCTTCTCCCATCTTCCCCGAATCAGACACTTCCTCTTCTGTTCCTTTACTAACAACATCGGGACGTTTTGGGATTTTTTTATAGACAAAAAGAATCACGCCAAGAAGACCGACAAAGGTAAGCGCAGATGCTACCAATTGGACATTAAACCATGACGTTTCCTGAGAATTGGAACGCGTCGGCTGTTTAATGACTGGCCCTGACTCCATCTTGGGCTGTTCCACTTTAACGGATTCTTTTTTAACCACCGCTATTTTTGCTGGTGCAGACGTAATCATTCCAGCCTGAGCTGTTTCCAGCTTTGACCAAACGAGAACTTCGCCTGGTTTAATATCAGTACCGCTGGACGGCACTACTGATATCTTGGCTTGCGGATAAAGACTTTTCAATACAAATATTACTCCGTTTGCCCGCACACGACCCAAAGAAGAATCGTTTTTGTCATTGTCATCAGCTGCACCCGCTACGGTAAGACTCAGCTTTGACTGATCTTTAACGCTCAACAAGCTCTTATCCAGGTCTGCAACAGTCTTGTGCAACGATTTTTTTGTCTCCTCGCTAATCGTTGTTTCACCGGCCTTGTAGCCGGTAATTCTCAGACTCGCGCCATTGATTTCTGCCCAAGCCAGGCCGCTAACTGAAAGACAAAAAATTGCCACCCATAGTATTTGTACCTTGCGCATCTCTGCCTCCTTAGTCCGCTTGGACTTTTCTTTATTTAGGGCGAGACGCCCATTGTCAATGTCCTAAAACACCGATAAATACCAATGTAATTTAATATGCTATTATTATCACAATATTAGCAAAAAGTCAAGCTATTTGGCAAGTAAAATCAAACCAAGGAACTAAAATATAAACCAAAACAAAAAAGAGCTAATAATAGCTCTTTTTTAATATTTTATTCAAAATTACATCATCTTCTTCCGAATAAACGCCGGGATACCTAATTCTTCATCATCTTCTCCTTCGCGGCCGACAATCTCTTTCTTTTGTGCTGGCTCCGCTTGAGCCGCTTTTAGCGGTGATGGTTTTGTTTTTCTTCTCTCAATAGCATAATTATCTTCTTCTATTAAAGGGCTGTTATCCATAGCTACCGGTGTCGCCACAGCTGTTCGAGATGTTTTATCACGATCAGCGATATAGGAGCTTGGAACATAGGCTCGGTCACTAACACTTGCTTCCTTAAGACCGTGTAGTGGATTATCAAAGCCAGTCGCCACTACCGTAATCTTTATCTCGTCCTTCATTTTGCTATTAATCACCGTGCCAAATATAATCTTCGCTTCTTCGTCAGCCGAGGCGGTAATAATCTTAGCAGCTTCATTAACCTCAATCATGCTCAAGTTCTCGCCACCAGTAATGGTGAACAAGATGCCACGAGCACCTTCGATAGACATTTCCAACATTGGTGAACTAATAGCTGCCTTTGCCGCTTCAATTGCTTTATTCTCACCGCTCGCCGTACCGATACCCATCAGGGCGGATCCAGCATTAGACATAACTGCTTTAACATCGGCAAAGTCGACGTTAATCAAACCTGGGATGGTAATTAATTCGGCAATACCCTGAACACCCTGTTGCAAAATCTCATCAACTACCATAAAGGCATCTAATAATGAGGTTTTCTTATCAATCACTTGTAATAATTTATCATTGGGAATGGTAATAATCGTATCAACTTTGTCGCTCAATTCCATCAAACCACGCTCAGCAATATTCTTGCGTTGCGCACCTTCAAAAGAAAAAGGCTTGGTTACCACTGCTACTGTCAAAGCGCCTAAGTCGCGTGCAATCTCGGCCACAACCGGTGACGCGCCTGTTCCAGTACCACCACCTAAGCCACATGTAACAAAAACCATATCAGCATCTTTTAAAGCTTCTCGGATTTCATTCTGTGACTCTTCGGCTGCCTGTCTTCCTAGCTCCGGATTCATACCAGCACCCAATCCCCTAGTAACCGCTTTTCCAATATGAATTTTCTTAGAGGCTTTATTATAGTGTAAAGCTTGCACATCAGTATTAACAGCAATAAATTCGACTCCCTTAACACCAGCATCAACCATACGGTTTACACCACTTCCGCCACCGCCACCGACGCCGACCACTTTAATTTTTGCAAATGTCTCAACTGCTGGTTTAATTTCAGCCATATTATAGTTATTAATAATTATAGGTTAAAATTTGTTTATAAGAAGATTATATATAATCGAGGCGAATAAATCAATAGACATCAAAGAAATCTTTTTACGGTATTAATGACTGAATCCACTTCTTAGCTTTTTCTGCAATCTTAGCCACTGATTCGCCTTTCGGCATTTTTAAGCTAAAACCTTTGGAGCTGTTATCCTTAGTTTGATCACCCCAGGCCACCAATCCCAAAGCATTTAAAAATTCGGTATCATTGGCTTTGTCGATAATTGTACTAATATTGGTATTTCTACCCAAAGAAGCTGGTAGGCGTAAATGACGCTTCGCAACATCAGTAATATCAGCTAATTTGGTGCCACCACCGACTAAAAAGACGCCACCTGGCAACATGCCCGATCTTTCAATTTTCTTTAATTCTAAATCAACTTTTTCAAAAATCTCTTCTACTCTCGCCTCGATAATTTCTGACAAATATCTGGCTGAAATTTCGGTCACCTCGTCCTGTGCTTCTTCTTCTTCGACTAATTTGCGTATATCGAATTGCTTGTCTTCGGTAAATTTCTCCGGATTAGCTGAACCAAAATTGATTTTAATCTTGTCTGCTAGGCTAATTGGGCAACGTAAGCCAATCGCGACATCGGAAGTAATGTGATCAGAGCCAATTGGAATAACGGCTGTATGCAAAAGCTCGCCCTCCTCAAAAACAGCCAACGAAGTTGTTGCAGCGCCAATATTAATCAAAGCGGAGCCGATTTCTTTCTGGCGTGAACCGATTACTGCTTCAGCAGCAGCCAATGGCGACAGCACTAAATCGTCAATATCTAAACCGGTTCTAAAAATAGCTTTAGTTAAGTTCTTGATCTGGCTAGATAGACCTTGAATAATTAAGGTTACCACCTCCAAACGAACACCGGTCATGCCAATTGGGTCCTTGATGTCTTCCTGGTTATCAACGATAAATTTAACAGGCACAACGTGAATAATTTCATAATTTGGTGGCACAGATAAAGCACGTGCTGCTTCAAGCGCGCGTTCAATGTCGTCCTGGCTAATCTCACCATCACTACGACTCACTGCCACAACGCCACGAGATTTTTCACAACGTACAAAGGGGCTATTAATGCTCACCCAAACACTCTCAACCGGCACACCCACCAATCTCTCGGCCTTTTCTAGACACTCTGAAATAGAAGATGTAACATCCTCTATGCTTTTGACTACTCCCTTACTAATTCCCTGTGACGGCACAGAGACCGCACCGATGATTTGGAGCTTGTCTTCTCGATCATGTTGACCGATAACTAAACGAATTTCTGTTGAGCCGACATCAAGTCCGGCAATAATATTCTCAGCCATTGTTTAAAATTACAAAAATAAACTGTACACAAGTAATGCACAAAAATGTATTTTCTTTTAATATTATAATATAATCACAAAATAATTACCAGTCCAAACAAAATTAGCTTAATTGCCTAATATATACGGTATAAAAATAATTAAACCAACTATTATCGCCACCATTGAAGACAACATGACTGCTGCAGCCATAATATCCTTAATTTCCATCACAAAGTCATTGATGCGCGGTTTTAAGATATCGGTCACGCGCTCAATGGCGCTATTAACAACTTCCATTAACATCACCTGCGCTATTAGCAAAATAACAATAATTAACTCTATCTGCGTAATATGAAAAAACCAAGAAAAACCTAAGGCCAGTATGGCGAAAATAATATGCACGCGAAAATTCTGCTCGTCGCGCATTACTAAAAAAAGACCCTTGACGGCGTATTTAAAACTTTTGAATAAGCGTTTTATTTTAAACATATTTTTAGTATTTTATTTTTTTAACAAAACTCTCTCCTAATTTTTCCATTTGCAAGCGCCCCTTTTCGGTTTTATCATCGTAGCCTTGCAAATGCAATAAGCCATGAATCAAAATAAAAACCAACTCATCTTTAACACTTTTAGAAAAAATTTTGGCCTGTCTTTTGATTTGGGCGTAGTCGATAATAATTTCGCCAAAAAAGTCCCGGTCACCATCAAAAGATAAAATATCAGTAACCTTATCTTTATGGCGATAAGACTTGTTTAAATCCTGAATTCGCTTATCACCCACAAACACAATCGACACATCGCGCTTTTCTTTAATCAACTCTAAAAATTTACTTGAAACTTTTTCCACCAATTTCAAATTTATATTCGATCTAGTTTTATTAACAACATCCACCATAAATTTTAATTTACAACATCCAAGCTATTCACCATCATCTCAAATAATTTTTGATAATTAAGCGCATTACTGGCGCCTAAATTATACGAAATAATATAGACATCACTGGAACCATTCTTAGTCAAATAGTAATTTAAACCATCCTTGCTAACAATTCCGCTCCAACCCGCCTTAGTGCTAACCTTTTGCGACTCATTAATCATGTCAATGTTAGCCGTTTTTTTATACCATTCTTCAATCACTTGATTATCGGGAATGGGCTGAACAATAATTTGCACAAATTGAAAACCGTCAATCTTAAACATTATCGAATCATCCTTGTCGAAATTACTAGGTGTCCAAGCCATGGGATAAATCAACGAATATCCATGGGTTGGATTAGAATAACTCGTAATTGCCTTATTACTAGCCAAACTGCCCTTACCGACTGGATCATACATTTTATCAAGTTCCTGAAAATCGCTATAACCATCACCATCAGTATCCATTTTATTAAAATCCGTTCCCAAAAGCACCTCCTCAAGATCGCTTAAACCATCAGCATCGCTGTCAGTCGCCTCTCCAATAATAGCTTCTTTTTTTAACTCATCGCGCACATAGCTTTCGCCGGAATTAACAATGTCTGAATTTATCGTTGTCGAATCAATACTGCTGGAAATATCCAATGACTCCGAAGAGGTACTAAACGTCGAAGTGCTCAAGTCTTGATTAAATTCATTAATCAAATCATCAATAGTGCTAGTCGCTCCATCGACAAGCGCCTCGGTACTTGTCGCATTTATCAAAGACGTTGTTGTAGCCACTGGATTAGTGTCTTTTTTTTCATTATCACCAAGCGCTGCTTTCTCCTCCTCTATCATCATGTCAATATTTTTGTTTAAAGAAAAAAAATCTTTTTTAACAACCATGTAATACAACAAAAAACCAAGACCAACCAATAAAATCAAGCCCCCAGCCATTACAAAAACACCGGCGCTCATATGACTACCCTCGCTGGCAGATTTAGCCCTTCTAAAACTCTTTGGCATGGTATGCACAACTATTCCATCGCGCAAAAAATTTTCATATTTTTTTTCGCTACCAATATTTTTATTTTCTTCTTCTTGATTCATTTTTTTATCTTAAAAAAGTAATTATTTTACCAACTTACCAGCTCCCAATGGATTATAGCCACCCTTAACTTCGGCACCATCAAGATAAGTATCGCCATCAGAGTCGCTATTTAGCGGATCAGTCCCATATTTCGCTTCTTCTGCATCAGTCAAACCATCTTGATCAGAATCAATTGTAGAATCAACTGGATTGGTGGCCACTGGTGTTACTTCGCTATTTGCAGACCCTGTAACAACTGCCTCACTTCCTGCTACCGGACTTGATTGCAACGGCACTGATGTAGAAGCGGCTGCTGTCTCGGTTGTAACTGAGTTCAAGAGGCTACCCTCTCCATTCGGATTTCTACCAATCTTCACCTCATCGCCATCGCTCATGCCATCACCGTCAGTATCAGGATTCAAAGCGTTTGTCTTGTAAACCTTTACTTCCTCTCGATCAAAAAGACCATCAGAATCAGTATCAGTACTGTCAATATTTGTTCCTAGTTGTTGTTCCTCGGCATCAGTTAATCCATCTTTATCAGTATCAATTCCTTGTTCTAACGACACATTTGCAGTAGTGCTAGCAACATCAGCAACCGCTGGAGTTTCTACCGGTTTTTTCTCCTCCACGATTGGCTCATTCTTTATAAGTACGGCTGTCTTTTTTGTCATCAAATAGCCATACCCGAAATAAGCACCAACGCCCAATAGCGCAAAGCCAAGAACGGTCATTGCTAAAACAAAAACTTTTTGCATATTTCCTTTGTGCTCCTCATTGTCACCAATTACCTCATTGGCATTATTAACTCGTGGCTGGAATTGAACTGGCTTCTCAACAGCTGGCTCAATAGCAGCGAACATATCCTCTGCCACTGGCGAAGGAATGTTATTTATTTTTGGCCCATTTTGACTGGGATCACTTTGTTGGTTTAAATCATCGAACATAAAGTTTTACTTTTAATTATGTTAATTAAATTAAGGATTTAATATTGCCTGAACTGTGGTTGTCGCACTTGCGTTTCCAGATAGGTCGACAGCGATAATGCCAAAATTATAACTACCGCCGTTGGTTAAGCCAGCAATGACTACACTACTGCTAAGACTGCTAACTTCTTTAGAATAACCGTAACCATTATTAACGCCATAATATATAATATATTTAGCCGGATTTCCATTAACCTTATTCCAGTTCAACAACATTGAATTACTATCGCTATAAGTAGCGGTAAAGTTTTCCACCTTGGCAGGAGAATAAACATCTTTTACCAAAACAACTATATCTTCATTTTTCAAAAATTCACTTTCTGCACCAGAATCACTAGCAATAGCCGTCATATTAAAATAATAAGTGGTATTATTTTTTAAACCATTAATATTCACACTATTAAGGTCTGGCGATACTACCCTAGAAAAAGTATGACTACCGGTCTTAACGCCCCAATAAACTTTGTAATTTTTTACTGACAAAACATCAAACGCATTATCAGACCAATTAACACTCACCTCGCCGCCATCAATAGCCATTGAATTTACAGCTGCCGTAAAAGTTGCACTATTATTCGTACTCGCCTCTCGACCACGGAAAAAATAAACTTCTTTTACTAAGTCGGCCATTGATTTTTGACTACTTGTGCCATGAACAATACTGTCGTTATTACCAATTGCCGGCAAATCATCCAAGGTGCTGTCGCTGCCAAGATCACGGCAATAATATGATTCAAAATTAGCATTATTACAAGCGCCACTATTGATATCGCAATTGGTATTACTGTCAATCCACGGCAACCACGTTCCATCATCTTTTACCGGTGGCCAAGGATTCGCACAAATAAAGACATACACCTTTGACGTGGCGCTTAAACTTGCGCCAAGTGAGCTCCCATCAAGAGATGAGGCAGTAATTGTTAATTTTGCGCCAATATCCGTTTTGCCTTCAACAACACCATCTTTTACCTTGACTAAACTTTCGTAATCAGGCAATTCAGCAAGCGATACATTGCTCGCCACTCCTTGATTGGTAGAATTCCAACCCCAACTCCAGTCATACACACCAGAAATTCCTGACAATAGCTGTCCATCAATGCTCAAGGCTTTAGAAATAAAAACCTTATCGCTATCCTTAACTTTATCAAAATTAGCACTACCATAAACATCGTCACCAAAATTATTAATATTAGTTTGAAAAAGATAAGAACTTGGATTAATACTAACCTTGTTCACCAAGCAAACACCTTTGTTGGCTCCTTGACTACCCAAGGTTTCAAAAGACAAGACGTGTGAGTTTTTGTAAGTTATGCCATTGAACATTATTCCCGCGTCCATGGATTCACCATTCATTCCTACTCCCCAATTGCTTTTTACACCCGTCTTACTATTTAAGTTTTCATCGCCCTTTATTATAACATAATACAATCTTTTTGTATCTAGTAATTTTTTAGGACTAAATTCCAACACAGCCTTGTCGCCAGCTGTTACATAACCACTCACTGATCCGGGGATCGCGCAATAATTATTAGTTGTTGGCATCATCAAGGCATTAGCAATTGATGTTGGTAAAATAGGTTCGATAAAATCAATAACCCGATAATAAATTCTCGCGAAAAGATTATGCTTGTCGCTCATTCCAGTCATTGCTACATATTGTGTTTCGGCTGGACACTGTCCAGTGCCGTAGTCACCCGCCACAATCGTGTTATCAGAAAAACTATTAATATCCATCACTTGATCAAAGGTAACTTCTATTTTGGCATTACGGCAAACAGCGGTTGCATCATCGGCCGGACTAGAAGAGGCCACATTTGGACGCGCTCGACAACAAGTGTCTGTACTGCAACCATTGGATACTCCTTCATCGCCACAACTCTGATCATCAGAGCAACCACAACAAAGACCGCGTCCAGCACCATCACAGGGGCCGACATTGGCTCGACAATCTAAAACAGAGTTAATTTTTTTACATTTATCATAAGTCGTAGCATCATTTGGATCAGTTCCGGTTTTTGCCGGATCACAACAACAATTACCACATGTGCCATCAGTGCAAGGCGTGCAATTATTACCATTAGCATCGCAACCGGCTAATTTATCGCCAGACTCATCCAAACAATATAAATCCTTACAAAAATCATAAGAACATTTAGTTGCGTTCGAAACCACCTTGGAACACTTTGCCCCCGCCAAAGTCAAGGTGCATTCCTGATTACAAGTATTGTCATTAAAATATTGCCCCGTCGTGCTTGCCACGCCACAAGTGCCATTACTATTACAATCATAATAAGCGCAATAGGCGTCTTTAGCTGGAACTTTAAAAATATCTAAAGCAAGATTTCCCGCGCCGCCGGCACATTTATTGCCATTCACACCATCAACACAACAGGTCGAACTATGATCAGAACAAGAATCTGCTGGCAAGGACGCACAGTCTAGGCAAACGCCTTTATTACTGGCTGCCGTCATGTCACAATATTTTCCATTAGTACCACTACAATTACAAGCCAAATCTGACTTGCTTTGATCGCCGTCAATGTTACAGCCACTACACTCACCAAAACCAGCACCATCGTTTGTAGTGTCACTGCCGCAAGTACCACCGCAAGTTAAGCCAGCACAACAGTCACCTTCTTTACCTATTTCACAACAACAATCACAAGAAGCCTTATCATCTTTAACACATTTTTCGCTAACACATTTCGACCCACTCGAACAAACTGGCCTATCATCAACACAAACACCGGTACCACTATTATCCGCGCATTTCAAATTGCCGGCACACAAATTACAACTATTAACCAAGTCCACGCAAACGCCACCAAGGGCCAAAGTCCAACCGGTAGGACAACTCATACTGGTTTTAAATTGGTAACGCGGAGACTGGTTGTAAAGAGCACAAAAAGTCTGAACATCTTTGCCTAAAACATCTTTAGTCGTCGCCCCCAAGGAACAATTCTGCGTTGAACTTGCATAACGATTTAAATTTGCATTATAAATCAAGTCACTGCTATTCACCGTCGAGCAAGTCACATTTGTGTCAAATAAATTTTCCCCACCTTGATATGGAGAACATTTTCCTGGTGAATTTGGACAAAACAAAGTATCAATACATTGTAATAAATCATAAGAGGAGCAAGCGCTAACATCTGGTTGGCAAGTACAATCTTTGTCGGCCTTACAGACTAAGCCACTAGCACATTTAGTGTTGTCAGGCTCACAAACAGCCGTCGAAGTGGCCGCATCACAAGGTTCGCCAATTGCGCCCTTTTTACTTGTATCAAAATCCCATTCATAGACAGAAGTTAGCGCCCCACCAACATAACAAGTGTTCATGGTATCAGCACACTGACCAGCCATACTGCTATTTTCTGGACAGCAGATAGAACCGCAAGCGATATTTTTATCTTGCTGGGTACCTCCAACCGCCAAACAAGAACCGACTTCAAAATTGAGACTATTACTAATATTAACTCCTTGCGAAACAACCACGGGACCACTAATCGCTGTCACTGGTGTTTTGGTCGCTACCTGATAAAACTTATCAGCGCTATTATACAACCAAGAAGAATCATTAAAACCGGAGATATCAACATTTTTATAAAATTTAACTTTACCAGCCACCTTATTGCCAAAATACTCACCATACAGACTCACGTCGGTAATGTTTGGCATACCAATCTTGGGAGAAATTAAACATAGGCTTGGTGATAAAGGCGTTGAAGAACTAAAAGTAAAGGTTGGAGAAATACCACCAATCGTAAGTAAATTACCACTATCAATCACCCAGTCCTTGGTGGCAATAACTACATAATATTTTGCATTATCAATAAGCTTGGTAGAAGAAGCTACTTTAAAAATAATTTGCTTATCACTCCAGACACTCTCAGTACAAACATCAGGAAAAGCAAAAGAAGCTTCAACACCCTTGTCATTATCAGTTAGATTATTATCCAAATAAACATGATTAGTAATTCCCAGTTGTGCCGCAGTCGCATAGCCAAAATCAGCACCATGAATAGTGACATACTGTCCACTGTTACCTTTTATCGGGTCAAAGCTAATGATACGTGGCTCACCCACTCCCTCTTTTAGCTTTTCGAAAGGATAATAATTACTATTTGTTAGGCCTTTTTGAATATAAGTGGTAGTTTTGCCAGCTTGCATGTTGGGCACATTAGTTTTCCCAGACAAATCACCAACAAAGACGGAGCTATCACCCGGAATAGCTGCGACTGAATAACTACCGAAGAAAGCACTTGCACCCGACAAATTAACTCCAAAGTATTTTATTTCTTTACCGATCACTCCGCCATTAGGACTGATACTACACAAGCCTGGTCTAATAATATTATTTTTTAAAAAATTAGGAATAATCGGGCCCCTTTCTTGATTATTAGTGGTATCCTCTTCGCCGTCTGCTCTTCTAATTTTAATTAAACTAGTATCGGCCACGTTACCAGGAACCAATACGACCACCTTGTCACTGCTCCAGACATTAGTACATTGCGCATTGCCACCGGCAGGATTATTGGCTAATTTCGCCTCCACATCTGCCCCAGCTGCAGTTTTAAAATAAACTTTACCAATGGCCGGCGTCGAAGTCGCTGACGCAAAGTAACGTCCACCAATTGTCATCATTGAATTCACCGCACCATTAGGTGTACTAGTTGCACAAGTTCCCGGCCCAGCTGTTACATTCGAACAATCCTGGTCGGTTAAACAAGCTGAATCAGTCGAGCTGCCAAGCTTATTCCAGCAAAATCCACCCACCGGACTTACCCAGTCAATCACTGGCGGACCCTGACAAGTACAAGCAGCAATATCACAATTCAAGCCAATAGCACAAGTTGTTGACGCTTCACAGTTACCAGGAGTCGTTCCGCAAGATTCTCCCAAACCGGCTCCCGCTGGAAAAGAAGTTCCTCCAGAACCGCCATAACCATCACAAAAAGAATTGCTGCAAGCACCCCAAACACCATCAATGCAAAGTCGTGTTCCGCTACCACTGCAACAAGTAGTCTCATTGCCGTTAGCACAAAGGGCTGATCCACCATTCCCACCATTACCATCAAGTAATAAATTTAAAACAAAGCTAGCAATTCCATAAGAGGACAAGACAATAGTCAAGCCAACCACGGCTGCAATTATAGTTTTTTTCGCCTTGGCCACCCTATCAGCATTGCCGTTAGACATCATCCAAAGGAAGCCGGCATATATTATCAAAATTAAAGTAATAAAACCTAGAAAACCTAAAACAAATTTAATAATATTAGCAACCACCAAAACAGGACTTGTCGCTGACAAACCGGTTTGATCCTGAATGGCGCTCGATTGACCCCAAGGATTAAGTTGAGCCAAAGCTGGTGCAGCCAAAAAAACCGTCATTGCTAATGTTAACAGTATAATTGGAAGAATTAATTTTTTTACGTTTTTTGCTTTCATTATTTATAATTTGTAATTGCTAATTAATTAGCACAATTTCCTTCATTGTTTAAAGCATCAGTTGCCACACCGTTACAACAAGACGGTTTACCATTAGCCGTGCAGTTAGGTGAAACTTTGTCACTTGGCTTAAAACAATTCTGATAAATATCTTTAATTCCTGACCCAGACTGTGCACGATAGTTATTATAATCATCAAAATCAGAATGATTAATATTCACATTCGTTCTTCCGATCTGCATTGCGTCATAACTATCTTCACTTGTCACCCAATAACCGATTGGAAAACCACTCTTCGCCCAAATATTAAGAGTTTTGTGCTTCATTTCATTGTCATTGTTGGACATATCAGGAATCATGACATAACCCGGAATAAGACTTGAGGACATCATTATCTTACTAAAACTCATTTTAACTGGCTCTGCAATAGGGGCGCCTCCACCTGCCGGCAAAGTGCTAACAACCTTTGGTGGAGTTAAATCAATTTTATCAGTAATAAAAAATAACCATTCAAAACTATCACCCAAGCCGAGGGTGGTATTTTCATTATAGAAAGCTACCGGACCGATTGCCAAGGCATTGCGATTACCATCAAGTGAGTTCCTTGCTTTATCCATTAAGCCGTCGAAACTTGTGTTTGCTAAGGGATAGTTCTT
The DNA here is from genome assembly GCA_018897195.1 of Patescibacteria group bacterium. Taxonomy (NCBI): domain Bacteria; species Patescibacteria group bacterium. The sequence goes on along the minus strand of JAHILH010000006.1, from coordinate 44,272 downwards.
GCCAAGAGTTACGTCCTGACAATGACCGCCAACACATTTGTTAAAAGGATTTTTACTTGTGCAATCGCCGTCACTGGCGCAAACAGCCAGCGTTGCCGCCTTCATACCGACGTGTAATTCAGTATTAGCCGGCAAACAGTAAATTTTTTCACCACAACTATTCACACCACACTCATTATTACTCTGAAACTCCACTGTCTTATATTGATTAGAAATTTTAAACTTACCTTTCACACATTTATTGCCGGCATTGCAATCAAAAAAATAATTAGCATCATTACAATTGCCCGCATTTACGCATTGGACAAAAATAGAAGAGTTAACAGTCGCCTCTCCGGAAACGTTGATCGGCAACATTTGATCATTATAATTCATCTTAATAATCGCATTACGCGGCTCATCTCGCACTCCCTTAACGTCAACATTGTCATTTAAGTCCGCTCCGCCATACATTGCCGTCACAGTAAAAAGATTTGGATTGCTAACGGAAATACTTATACCATTGCCGACATTGCCCGCTTTTTGCGCAGTCAATGTTACAATATTGGCTAAAACAGTAGCCGTAACATCTGAATAATTCTTACTTGCTATCGCCGCAGCAATGCTATTTTTGGTCAGTAGATTGGCTCCAAGGGCAATTTCATTAGAATTAGTGCCTGAATTTACAAAAATATATTGATAACTTCCGATCATTAAATAATCAGGCTCTTGATAAGGCGTAATGCTCATGTCCCAAACACAACCACCTGTTCCGCATTCAGTTAGAAAATTTTTATCATTTTCAAGGACAATTTTTAAATCACAGTAATCAAAATTAAAAACTTTCTTATCATCACTAATCTTACCAACTCCTGCGTTGGCAGTTCCAACCTTTAGCGTTGCCGTCAAGGCAGCATTTACGCCAATTTTTATCTGGCTCGCCTGGCAGCCATTATTAATATTGCTTAAATTTTTATCAATATTGCCCCATCCAGCGTTAGCAGGATTTTTTACAACACTTGCAATACTAGCCTTTACCAAAGTTTTAACATTAATATCATTAACTGTAATTCCTCCGACCGCCTTGGCGGCTGTATTTGTCAAAGGTACATCCTTTTGACTATCTGGCAAAGGGAAAACGCCCCCCTGATCTCTTTTTAAAACTTGAGGTGGATCCAAATCCAACATTGTGTTCACCTCAAAAGACCAAGCTGCTGAATCCGGAGTACAGTTACCAAAAATGCCCTTCCCTTTATTATTCTGAATGCCATTATTCATAACCATGTAATAATTCACATTTTCAGTCGGCGAACCAAGATAAGCCTTTGGCATTATAACTAATGTTTTGTTGTCGTCTGTTGATGTCGCCGTCGCCTCTACCAAGCAAGCATCGCAACCCTTACCCGTGCTAACTTGGCAAGTATCATTACATTTATTGAATAATTTTACATTACTGGTATTGATGTCTAAATTATTGTCAGCCACTGTATCAAATTTGAATGCCTCACGAAAAGTTACCAATACTACTGAATTTCTCGGCACCTCGCGCTGATTGGCCGCTGGATAATAGTCTACAATCGCACAATTGCCGATTGCCCCTGTTCCTGGTGGCACATTACCAGGTCCGCCACCAGCGCCATTGCCACTGCCAGAACCGTTATCATTGATAAGCATATTTAAAATAAAAGTAACAATTCCAACCGAAGACAGGATTATTATCAAACCGATAAAGGCATTTTTAAGAATATCCTTGGCCTTCTTAACCTTATCCGCATCCCCCGCACTAGTCATCCATAAAAAACCAGCATAAATTATTAAAATAACTGCAATAAAACCCAGGAAGCCTAAAAATATTTGGATAATTCTCGTCACCACAATCACAGGATTAGTTGAAGACAGACCAGTCTGCTGTTCAAATTGAGCTTGCTGACCATTCCAGGCTAATTCATCAGCTGTTGCCGCCAAAGATAAATTAACATTTCCCAATAAAAAAACAGCGCCTAGAAATATAAAAATACCCAGACTAGCTGCTCTTAACAAGAATTTTTTATTGTGTTTTTTGACAAGCATTAAGCAATATTACAAATCGGCAATTGATAAATATCAAATTGACTTATTCACAATTTTATAATATTATGATTATATTGATTATAGCATAAAATACTAAAAGACTGCAAATGACTATTGAACAAATTATCAAAAAGGCCAAGGAGAATAATCCCAACACCGATGTGGATCTTATTAAGTTTGCTTATGAGTTCGCTGACGAGGCGCACGGCAACCAAAAACGAAAAACTGGTGAGCCTTATATTCAGCACTGTCTGCATACCGCTTTCATGCTAGCCCAAATTAAGGCTGACCAAAGTACCATCATTGCCGGCATTCTTCACGATGTCCCTGAGGACACGGACAGAACTCTAGAAGACGTCAAAGAACTTTTTGGCGAAGAAATCGCCTTTTTAGTTGAAGGTATTACCAAATTAAGTAAAATCAAATACCGGGGCGTGGAAAGACACCGTGAATCTTTGCGTAAAATGTTCTTAGCCATGGCCGAAGACGTGCGCGTCATCTTGATTAAGTTTTGCGACCGTCTTCATAATCTCCGTACTCTTGATGCTCAGCCCGATGAGAAAAAAATCCGAATTGCCAAGGAAACCATGGAAATCTACGTCCCGATTGCCGGCCTACTCGGCATCTGGCGTCTCAAATGGCAAATGGAAGATATTTGCTTCAAATATCTTTACCCAGAAGACTACAAAAAATTGGAATATAAATACGAGGTTGAAAAAAGAACTGAAAGAAACCAATACATCCAAAAAATCAAAGATATTTTGGGACAAAAATTATTAGACCAAGGTATTAATTACAAAATTGAAGGTCGCTTTAAACATCTCTATAGTATTTATAAAAAAATGCAAACCAAGGATCGTCGCTTCGACGAAATTTATGACGTATTTGCTTTGCGCATTATTGTTCCGTCTGTTTCCGATTGCTACAAAACATTAGGTATTATTCATTCGATCTGGAAACCAAAATCTGATCGGTTCAAAGATTACATTGCCGTCCCAAAACCAAATGGTTATCGCTCTCTTCACACCACTGTTTTTGGACCAGAAAACAAAGCCACCGAATTTCAGCTCCGCACCATGGAAATGCAAGAAGAATCTCTTTATGGCGTCCCTTCTCATTGGCACTACAAACAAAAAAGAGGTGAAAAGGAAAGCAAACAACCAAATTGGGTTCGAGAAATTTTAAAAATTCAGCAACAATCAGAAACGACTGATGATTTTATTAATGAATTAAAAATTAACGTTTTTCATAATCGCATTTTTGTCTTCTCCCCAAAAGGCGATGTCTTCGACCTCCCCGAAGGCTCTTCTCCGGTCGATTTTGCCTTCTTGGTCCACACTGAAATCGGCAACAAGATGACCGGTGCTCTGGTCAATGACAAAATCGCCCCACTAGATCAGGTCTTAAAAAATGGCGACTTAGTCGAAATCACGATTCAAAAAAATCGCAAAGCCCCAAATCAAAACTGGTTGAAATTTGTCAAAACGCACAGAGCGAAAGAAAAAATCAAACATGCTGAAAGAGTTTCTCGCTTTGAAAAATTAAGAAAGATGATTCCGGGAATAAAATAAATTTATTCAATAAAAAAAGAGTCTCGAAATTTCGCGACTCTTTTTTTTATATCCATGATTCTAGTGATTAACCCAACAATTTCTTCACTGCCACATTCACCTGATTACCGTCCGCTTTACCCTTAACCTTGCTCATCACCACACCCATCACCTTGCCAAAATCTTTCATTCCACTTGCGCCCAATTGCGCAATAGTATCTTGGGTAATTTTTTCCAACTCCTCCGCGCTCATTTGCTCCGGCATGTATTTTGCCAAAATCGCAATCTCCGCTTTTTCCTTGTCAGCTAAGTCAGCGCGATTACCAGCCAAATAAGCCTCGGCTGAGTCTTTGCGTTTTTTAATCTCAGTTTGAATAACAGCGACAACATCTTCATCGCTCAAAACTGCTTCCTTGCCTAGATCGATGCGCTTGTTTTTTAAGGCCGCCGTCAACATCCGCAAAGTCAAAAGTTCCAACTCGCTTTTAGCAATCATCGCCGTCTTAATATCAGCGTTGATTTTTTCTGTTAAATTTTCCATATATTAAGTTTAATAATAAAAATTAATTTTTGTTATTTACGCGCGTTTTCCACCTCACCCCAACCCTCTCCTATCCAGGAGAGGGAGACTCCGCCGCCGTATTAAAAACAAGAAACCCGGTCACCCCGATATGGGGAACCGGGTTCCTTTTTTTATAACGATAAAATTTTTACCATTTACCGCGTGATTCTTCTTTTAGTTTACCAATCTTCTTCAAGTATTCATTCTTTTCTTGAAGTTTCAAACCAATCAAAGCTTTTTCTTTTTGCTGGATTTTGTTCTTTTTCTTCGAAACGTATTTACGTTTACGAACTTCGTTCAATTTACGACTTTTAATCAAAGTCTTGTTGAATCTTCGCAAAAACCCTTCAAAACTTTCATTCTTGTTTCTTTTAAAATCAACCATATTGACACCTACCCTTCTAGTTTTATATTAATAATTAAAAAATTTATTATTCAGCTGTCGCACCTTCTCCCAATCTCTTGGCAATTTCTACATATATCTTTTTGTAGTCAATAATTTCCTGCGTGCCTGACACCATGTCTTTCAAAATAATTGTGCCGTCTAAAAGTTCTTTCTGTCCCAGAATCAAGCATAATCTAGCGCCGATGCGATTTGCTTCTTCTAATTGCGCTTTCAAGCTATCTTTTACAAACATCTGGGCAACCTTGTAGCCGTTCTTACGCATTTCTTCAAAAAGCTTAAATGTTTTTCGTCTCGCCTGATCACCCAATTGGGCAACAAAAATACATTCTTCAGTATCTCTGGTAATTGGGATATTTAATTCCTTAATCTTCATTACAACCCGCTCTACGCCAAGTCCAAAACCAACCGCTGGAGTTGGACGACCGCCCATATGCTCAACTAAGCCGTCATAACGACCGCCACCGCCCATAGAAATCTTTTTCTTGCGCTCTTCCTTGTGCGGATTATTTTCACCATCAGCCTCATTGCCTTCGGTGGCAATAAATTCAAACACGGTCCGGTTATAATAATCCAAACCACGAACTAGGGTTGGTTCAAGATTATACGGAATTTCCATTTCATCTAAATATTCCAATACTTTAATAAAATGATCGCGACAGCCATCACACAAGAAATCAACCATTTGCGGCGCGCCATCACGAACTTCAACGCAGTCATGCTCTTTACAATCCAATAATCGTAAAGGGTTTTTTACAAAACGTTTTTTGCAATCATTACAAAGTTTTGATCTCTTACCTCTTTCTTTGTAAAAATCTGTTAATTTCTTGATATAGTCTGGACGACATTCATGACAACCAATACTGTTGATTGCTACTTGCGTATCAATTTGTAATTCACTAAAAAAATTATAAGCAATCAAAATCAACTGGGCATCAGCCACTGGACTCTCTTCACCAAACATATCAAAGTTAAATTGCGTGTGCTGTCGAAAACGACCAGCTTGAGGTTTTTCATGACGAAAAAGCGGTCCCATCCAGTAAGTCTTCACTGGTTGTGGCATATTGAACATGCCATGCTCGACATAAGCACGCACCAATCCAGGGGTTGCCTCTGGGCGCAAAGCGATTTTGTCACCGCCTTTATCGATAAAGGTATACATCTCCTTGGAAACAATATCAGTCTCCTTGCCTGTTGAACGCTCATACAAATCTAAACGCTCCATTACCGGTGTATCAATTCGATTAAAACCATAAACCTTGGCAAGCTTATTTGACTTCTTCACAATCAAATCCCAATATTTATATTCGTCAATCAAAATATCCTTCATTCCTCGTAAACGAGAAAATTTGGGATTATTCTTTTCCTTCACAATTGGTTTTTTACTAATTCCTGGCTTTTTTGGCATACTATATTATGTTAAATATTAATTAGTTAATTATTCCTCCGTCATCCCCGCGAAGGCGGGGATCCAGGTGCCTCGTAGATTTCTCTCGCTATCAGGAAAATTAAAATTTACGAAGTTTTTTTTATTATCAATTTTTTTATCAAGACTAGTCTCTATAATTAAGTATTCAAAATCTGTGGCGCCTGGATTCCCATTTTCATGGGAATGACAGTTGTAATTAAAAACTATACTGTGGCGCTGTAAAAGTGCCGATCTTGTCGAACGGATAACCTCTAAACAAAACTCGTCCGATTAAGAAACTTTTGTTTACCGGCCCGAATGTTCGTGAATCCTTTGAAGCGTTACGATTGTCTCCCAAAACGTAAATTTCATCATCGCCCAAAGTAGTCACATCCTCTGAAAAACCGTAAGTCTTCACACCATCACCCAAATAAGCCTCGTCAAGACGATATCCTTCCGGATGCTCTTTATTAAAAATAAAAACAGCACCATCTTTCACTTGCACTTTCTCCCCCGGCAAGCCAATCAAACGCTTGATAAAATATTCTTGCGGGTTACGCGGATAACGAAAAACAATAATATCACCTCGTTGAGGGCTATTCAATCGATAAGAAATCTCGTCAACAATTAAGTATTCTTTATCATGAAAATTAGGCTCCATTGAAGCGCCTTTTACATAAAAAGGCTGAATCAAAAAATACCGCACCGGAATGATAATAACCAGTGAGATTAGCACAATTTTGAGTAACTCAAAAACAAATAAAGCGAAATTTTTAAACATGGGTTTATCTAATATTACCTAAAAAATGAATCATTGGCAAAAACGATTAATAAAACAAGTAATTTTATTTAATTTAATAAAATTATAATAACACTTATGTAGAAAAAAATCAAGTAATTCACCTGTATTGATTTTATTAAGAAATAGCATCTCAAAATAAATCAAATAATTGCAAAATAGCACAAAAAAAATCAGTCTAACTCTTTTCAGAGTTAGACTGATTAAAGGATAGGCAATAATCGAACTAGTTACAACCAGCCGCCATTACGCCACCAGTCTTAACACTAATCAAGCCGGCTCCAAATCCACCAGATCCATTTTCAAGATAGGCGCAGATTTGATAATCACCATAGGCGGCAGCAGCCGCTCCCGCTGCCGTACTAATAGAATAACCACAAGTTGTAGTAGTAGTGTTGGTACATGCAGTAGCTGGTGTTACAGGATCTTTAAAGTTTGCAACTTGAGCCGTAAGCTCACCGCCGGTACAAGTATAAGTTAAAGCATCAGCAAGAACGCAAGTGCCAACTCCAACTGTATCACCTTGATTAGCTCTTTCCATTTCAAGCATAGTTGAAAGACCCTTAATGTCGCTAACTCTCTTAGCATCTCTAGCCTTAGATCGAGCACTGTTTAAAGAAATAACTGCCATAGTTGACAGCAAGCCAATGATAGAGATTACAACTAGTAACTCGATCAATGTAAAACCACTTTCGTTGGTTTTTTTCATAGATTTTGTTTTTCGCATTTTCATTAATTTAATTCTAGAATTTAAATCAGTGAAAATGGATAAAATTATTTTATTAAAAGTAGATTATAAAACCTACTTAATTAGTTATCCACATTATACCATATAATAGAAAAAAGTTGAAATTTTGGCAAATAAAAAATTCGACTTTTTGTCAAAATCGAATTATCAACATAGCCAACTTCGTCACCACCTCACCCCAACCCTCTCCTGTCCAGGAGAGGGAGAAATATTAATACTATATATCACAAATTACATACTCAAAATCACCAACTCCATATCCTCCTGTGGTAAATCTTTTTTGCTAATTTTCAACTTTTGTTCCTCCGTTGGCTTCACACCAAATTCCTTGATGAATTTTTCCAAACCATCGAGGTCGTCCATCGCCAAGTCGGGAGTTTTATAATGCATTGGAATCACAATTCTGGGCTCGATTTGTGAGATTACTTCCACCGCCTTTTTGGCATCCAATGTATATTTACCTCCAATTGGAATTAATAATATATCAGTACCCACTAAGACTTCTAATTGTGCGTCAGTTAGTGTTGTGGCTAAATCGCCCAAGTGGGTGACGGAAATATCATCTATCTCAAAACGGAAAATAATATTTTTACCACGCTCTTTGCCACCCTTGTCGTCGTGATCAGACTCAATGCCGTGAATCGCAACACCTTTAACATCATATTCACCGGCCATATTCACTAAATAAGGGTTATTTTTCACCGCCGCTACATTATTGTGGTCGTAGTGATCATGACTCACGGTCACAATATCCGCCTCTAGCGAAGGCATTTTTAAGCCGATTTTTTTATCAAACGGATCAGTAATCACGGTGATTCCCTCCGCGCCTGCTTTGTCCTGAAGTTTGAAACAAGAATGTCCGAGCCAAGAAATTATCATATAGTTTTTATTTAATTATTAGTTAATTTAATTTTGTCATTTCGTAGCGAAAGCGTAGAAATCGCTTCGACTTAACTATTTTTACTAAACAATGTTAATTATTAATAGCGCAATCGAAGCGATTTCTCCCGTCGCCCGGCCATGGTCGAAATGACAAAAACAGGTTACTACACATTATAATGATATATTTTGATAATTTTGTAAAGATTGGGTGTCAATGACTATTTTGAGAAATATTTCCCATGATCCTCTTCCAAGTCATCGCCCTTTTCGCCATCTTCCTCCGTCTCTTCCTCAGCTTCATCCTCTTCTTCGTCATCTTCTTCATTTTCATCTTCATTCTCATCATCTTCCGCGTCAGCGTCCGCCGAAGAGGCGGATTCCTCTTCCTCCTCTTCCTCTTCCTCTTCCTCCTCTTCCTCCTCTTCTTCATCTTCTTCATCTTCTTCATCTTCTTCTTCATCATCTTCTTTTTTCACCCTGGACGACTTAAATATCGGTGCACCGCCTATTTCCTCATCAGCCTCTTCGCCCAAGAATGACTTTGGCGCTCTGGCCTCATCGCGACGATGAACCGAGACACCGCTGATGGCGGTATGACTCACTGCTTCATATTGTTCCTTGGTCACCAAGATCTCACGCGCTTTCGCGCCATTAGCTGGACCGACAATACCATTCTCTTCCAATAAATCAATTAAGCGCGCGGCCCGAGAATAACCGATACTCATGCGTCTTTGCAACAAGGATGCCGAGGCTTTACCGGAATTAATCACCATCTCCTTCGCCTCTTCAAATTTATCATCACCGCCATTGCCGCCACCATCACCACTCATCATTGATCCACCACCACCAGTATTAGCCTGCTCCAATATACCAGATATAAAATTCGGCTTGCTGGATTTAGTCTTGATATATTTCACCACTTTTTTAATTTCTGCATCACTTAAATACGCTCCTTGTAAACGTAGTGGCTTGGAGACCTGAGCATTAATAACTAACATATCACCCTGACCAAGTAATTTCTCAGCGCCCATCGAATCTAAAATTGTGCGCGAATCTTGTCCAGAGGCTACGGAAAAAGCAATACGCGCTGGCATATTCGCCTTAATCAGGCCAGTAATTACATTCACCGACGGTCTTTGGGTTGCCAATACCAAGTGAATGCCAACGGCACGGGACATCTGTGCGAGACGAATCACCGCGGTTTCGATTTCCTTAGATGCCGTCACCATCAAATCAGCCAACTCATCAATAATAAAGACAATGTATGGCATCTTCACGTCTGGATTAGCCTCATTATAAGACTGAATATTACGGAAACCTTCACGTGACAAGAAAATAAATCTACTCTCCATTTCCCGCAAACACCAATTCAAAGCACTAACAGTTTGTTTCACATCCGTAATGACTGGGCATAATAAATGTGGCAAGCCATTGTAACCTGGTAATTCCACGCGCTTCGGATCCACCATAATAAAACGCAGGTCATCAGAGGTGTTCTGATATAACAAACTAACAATAATCGTATTTAAACAAACCGATTTACCGGAGTTGGTTGCACCCGCTACCAATAAGTGAGGCATCTTAGTGACATCATCTAGCCAATTTTGACCAGCCACATCCTTACCTAATGCCACCATCATATTATGCTTACGCTCTTTATATGATTTAGAACTTAAAATCTCCTTCAAGCTCACCATCGCTTTGGTCTTGTTTGGCACCTCAATACCAACCAAGGACTTGCCCGGAATCGGCGCCTCGATACGAATTGGATGAGCGGCTAGCGCCAAAGCCAAGTCATTGCTTAAGGTAGTTACCTTGGACAATTTCACCCCACGCGCTGGTTTAAAAGTATATTGCGTCACCGTTGGGCCAACACAAACAGCGCCCATGTCGACGGACAATTTAAATTGCTCTAAGGTATTTTTGATAATTTCTTTATTCTCTTCAATGTCGCCGCTAGTTGGTTTTTCTTTTTTATCATTCAAAAGCGTTAACGGCACTCTAATTTCGTCGTTATTTTTTTCCATCCACCACGGATCACTATCTTCCTCGACGTCTCCTTTTTTCATGAACTCAGGTAGCTCCACCTCATTATCATCCTCTTCCTCCTCTTTTTCCTCTTCAGGTTCCTCCTCCTCTTCCTCGTGTTCCTCTTTTTCCTCATGCTCCTCTTCGTCAGATTCCTCCTCTTCATTTTCCTCTTCTTCCTCCTCTTCCTCTTCTTCCTCTTCTTCCTCCTCATTTTCTTCATTTTCTTCCTCCTCCTCTTCTTTGTGGCGATTAAAAATCTTATTCAAAATAAAATTAATCGGATATAAAATCTTACCAATCAAGCTCTCGCGACCAAACATCCGATTCAAGGTCGTATTAAACAACAACAAGAAAGAAATGGTCAAAAGACTTAAGGCAATTAAGATTGAGGCATATAGGCCCATAACATTAATAAACACGCCGGCCAAGAACATGCCGACTTGTCCGCCTCCATTACCGAGAGATAAGGCTTGATCCCATTGGTCCATTGGGACAAACAAAGACAGGGTTGCTTGCAGTGACATTGTAAACAAAAACAAGCCCAACCAATTACCGCCACGCAATTCATAACGATCACTATATAAATAAAAAGCCCAAGCTAAGAGCAAGGACGCATATAATAAACGCGTCTGTCCAAAAGTCCAAGTAAAGACATCCTTTAGGGATAGGCCCAAGCCACCCGCCAAATTAAAAATACCCAGAACACTGATTGCCCCCACGGCTAATAAAACTACAATGAAAATGCTTTTTTTAGTTTCTGGATCAAGATCCATCTCCGGCATCCGCGGAACGGTTAAAAACCGTGTGAAACCTTTCTTTTTTCTTCTTCTACCCATAGTCTTCTTCCGTTACCATCGCAAAAGCGAGGATCCAGGAATTAAAATAATTAATTCAATATTTAAATATTATAACATAATACCTACAAACAACAAAACTATATTTTTCTAAACTTAAAAAACCACACCAGTGACATAAGCATGCCACCACCCAATAAAACTACCAAATATTTTATAGCCTCATTACCAGCTCGTGGCTCAATTACCAAATCACTATTATCCAAGGTTGCTCCCAACACTTTTGGCTCCAAAGATGTATTTTTGACTGTATCCACGGCCATTTTTTTATCTAATATTATTATATCATCTTTACTTCTGGGCAACAATCTAAGCTCACTTTTAGCCGAACCAACGATACCGATTACCCTAATTTTACTCGCTTCTTTATATTCCTTATAATCAATTCCTGTTGTTTTTTTGACATAAACCCGCATTTCATCTGTACCATCATCAAGGTATATTCCCGTCGATTTGATATCGCTAATTTCTCCATCAACCTCCACCAAGACGCCAAATAAACTGTCGTCAATATTTTCACAAGTCATTTTTTGCGGTATCACCGTTTTCCCCCTACCAATAATATGTATATCTTTTTCAGAAGACGTCTTTAAGCGCTTCTCACCATTGGTTTCTGAGATTTCGCCAAGCACCTCCACGTTGTCGCCCACTTTCAAAACAGGAAAATCTTTTTTATTGCTGTAAATTTGCAAACCAAAATTAACTACACCATCAGAAGTTTTTTGATTTATTCCAATGTAAAAATATTGACTTCCCAGCACACCGGGCAAAACCGTGACTGTGCCCTCAACTAAAATATAGGCGCCTTTTTCCATTTTGCGTGCCTCTTCCAGACTTATCATCAACGGAATATCCAGGACCATGTCATCGCCCTGCACTGTGCTAAATTCTTGCTCAGCCAAAATTATTTCTTTTTGCATTAAATTGTTTTTCTCACCCGGTGTCACTACCATCGTCCACAACCACTGCCCCTCATCGTTTCTCGCATAAGCCTGGCCGACAACAGTTTTTTCGTAAATAATTTTATCAACAATGCCTCCATTGTCGTCAATCAAAATCACCTTGTCGCCATCATTGTTTAAGGCTAATTTTGATACTGTCCCTTTTAAAATATAGAACTCTTTCGGTCCAATCCAGGTAGTAGTCGCAAATTTATACGGCTTACTCCCACCCTGGTCATCGTCATCAACACTCCAATTAAAAAGATTAATCTTCGTCGTGCTATCATTGTATAATTCAATCCACTCTTCACCACCCTTGTCTGGACTTGGTAATATTTCGTTAATTTTTATTTCTAAATTTTTCTTTGTAGTCGTCGCCACTGTTGTTGTCGCTATAATCAAATTATCAATCTTTATTTGACTACTACTAGCCGTGGTGGTCGCCGTGCTACTCGCTATTTCATTAATTACACTTTGCAATACCTCATTCAAAATTATATTACCGGCGTTCTTGGATGGCTGATCTGTTTTTACAAAATCAAATTTATTATTATAACTATTATAACCATCAATCTTACGCGCCGCGCTTTTGGGATCCTTGGCTGCCGGTGCATTATCCTTCGCCTGTCCATCATCCCAATTACCATAAGCTACCTTGTCAACCAAATTTTTTCCCGCATCACGCAAAACAATTACATCGCCATCATTATTTAAATTACCCTTAATCTTTTCCACTACAAAATATTTGTGCTTCAAAATACTACCACTTAGAACTGTTTCCTTGCCACTGCCTTCTGTAATCGTCCAACCGCTCAAATCAATAACCTGATCGGTGTTATTAAATAATTCCACCCACTCATCTTCGCCAGCGCTTGGATCGGATACAAACTCATTAACAACTACGTCGCCTAGTAAATACCTCTTTACAACAACCAGGTCGTCAGCATCATTGTTAGCAATAAGCGGTGCATTGTTATACTCGACTTGAGACACAACAGCCGGTACTGGCTCAACAATCACTGCCGCACGCTCCGCCTTGGGCGTGCCACCAGCACTCACGCTCATTACCCAATTAGACCCGTCCCAATCCATTGTCTGCTTCGTTATCTTATCACCCGCCGGCCAACCCGCCAAAGCATCAACTGTATCAATTACTTCACCAGTTGAATTCCATAACTCCAAAAACTCGCCAGTGTCTACCAAGGCGCCACTATAAAGCAAATCCGCTGGAATATCAACCACGGTGTCATCATCCGTTCTTTCCAGTAAATAAAAACCGCCGGGAATAATACTGCCGGTCAAATTAATAATTGGCACACCATCACGTGCGATGATTTTCCAGCCATTCAAATCAATTGTCTCATTATAATTATTTTTTAACTCGATCCACTCGTCATTACTCGAAGTCGCGGTCCCCATCCAGGCAATTTCGCTGAATTGCAAATTGTTATTCGCAAACACAAAAGCGCCCCTTTTCAATTGAAGCACTGTCAGTACAACAATGCCTAAAATTATTAAGCGCTTTTTCATAAATTATACTTTCTTGTTCTTGGTCTGGCGTAAATCAGGCTCTATTACGGCTATTTTATGACCTTTTCCCTGATTATGGTGGGCCAATTTACTATTATTAGGATGACGCTCAGCCACAACAAAACCCTCCTTAATTAATTCATTAATAGCATTAAACTTTGCGGGATATGTTAAGTTTTCAAAATAACCAAGTTCCGCAATCCTGGCATTAAAGACATTTTCTTTCTCCTCTTCCGTATATGGCACATTTAACACCTCGCCTATTTTTATTTCCGTATTTTTAATTTTATTTAAAGAAATAATTTCCGCCTTTTTCTTGCCATATTTCACTGCGATTGCACCAATAGTGTCCCCCTTTACGACTTTATGTTTTTGATAATTCTCTTTTTTAATTTCATCCCTTATTTTATTTACTTCATCTTCAACATACGCCAAAAAATCCCTATATGGTGTTAAGTTATGATTTTTCTTATGATCCTTGTGTAAATATAGCCAAAGCTGTCCACCGTTGTACCCAGAAAGGGCTAAGTTCCAATCCTTACGCGCATTATCATAAAGATATTTTAATTGTTTAGCACAAGCCCAGCCGCTACGCACTGGGTCCATTCTCTCATCGTTACGATCATCAGTTATTAATTTCCACTGCTTAGCTGTTTTAACTGTAAATTGATACGGACCAACTGCTCCAGCCCCTGAGCGCGCCTTCATATTCCAATAGGATTCCGGAATTGCCAAAAAACAAAATTCTTCCGGCACACCCACTTCTCGAAATTTCTCTTTTATAATATCAGCGTAGGACCCATCTAAGCCTTCATGATAAGTGGTCATTTCACGATAAGCCTTTGCCAGGCTATTTCTTAATTCGGGACTCTTCTGATGTCTTTCTTTCCAATAGTTTTTTAATATTTCCAATGTATCGATTGTAGTTAAATCAATCCTACCAGGTGCATTGTACTTTATTAAATCCCGAATTGGTAGTGCATTTTCTTCAAGCATTTTTTTCGTCTCCTCATTTATCAAATCTTCACTTCCCTGATTCCTGTCGTCAAACTCCATAATTTTTTCTAAGCCCTTAATACTACCTCGGACTACATCATTTCCTAGAAAACCAATCGCGGCGGCACCCACCGTGGCCCCAGCAGCTTGCTTCAAAAAAAAACGACGCCCCTCGTTTGCAGGTTCGCCTTTTTTAACACCATTATTAATTTTATTTGCTTCTATATTAATATCAAACACTTCACCAACTTCACCCCTGTTACTAATTATATCAATCTCCTTAAAATTAGCATCTTCAGCCATCACCAACTCAGCACCATCATCTCTTGACCCAGCTTCAGCGCCTTTCTTTATTCCTCTTTTATTTATGGCTTTTATATCCTCGCCAGATAAGCCAAAATGTTTAAACAAAGATTCCATAGGTTAAAACCCCCCAACAATTAAATAATTTATTAATTTACATATTCGACGACATCTGATACATCGGCATTACAATTGCCGCAACCATTACACCTACACCAATGCCCATTACTACCATAATAATCGGCTCCATTAGAGTCATCAAATTGGCAACGATGTTATTTATTTCACGTGTATAAAAATCTACAATTTTTTCCAAAGTAAAGTCAAGGCGACCGGTTTTTTCACCGACCATCATCATTTGTGGCACCATTCCTGGGATAATATGACTATTTGCCATAAACACACCCGAAATAGAGTTTCCATCTTCTACTTCCTTAATTGTCTGATTAATCAAATCTTGATAAACACTATTATCGATCACGCCCGCAGCCACTTTTAAGCCACTAGTAATTGTTGAGCCGCCGACAATCAACGTTCGTAAAGATCTGGAAAAACGCACCAAGTAAATTTTATTCATCAGATTACCAAAAATTGGCACTTTTAAACTCATTGAATCAATAATTTTTTTTCCTTTTTTTGTTTTTTTAAGGTAACGGAAAAGCATTACCAGCCCAATTATAGAAATTATCATTAAGGGCCAAAAATGAACAAAGAAATCAGAAATAGTAATTAATGCTCTTGTTGACGCTGGAAGTTCGCCGCCAGTTTCAAGCATCATATTGACCAATTTTGGCACCACGAAAACCATCATGATACCACCAACAACCAGTAAACCAAAAAAGACAAAAGCTGGGTAAATCATTGCTCCTTTAATCTTGCTCAACATGTCATAATCTTTTTCCAACTCATCGGCCAAATAATTTAAAACCTCATCAAGTTTTCCAGATGTTTCTCCAGAACGAACAACGTTAATAAAAAACTTAGAAAAAACCGTTGCATGTTTCTCAAAAGCATCAGATAGGCGCATACCACCTTCAACATTTCCCGCAATTTCCGAAATTACTTTTTTCAAAGTCTTGCCCTCTGTTTGCGCGGCCAATAACTGCAAAGCATCTGACAGGGTAACGCTTGCCGAAATCAAAACTGAAAATTGTCGAATAAAAATAACAACTTCCTTAGTGGTAACTCCAGATAGAAAAGATAAATTAAATAATAGTTGGATGCCTTTTTTTTCACGTAAAAAAAACACATCAATGCCATTATTGGCCAGTGACTTGTTAGCCATCTGACTATCAACTGCCTCAACAAGACCGTTAACAACTTGTCCATGACTATTAACTCCTTTGTACTTAAAGTTTGGCATTATTTTTATCGTTCATGACTTTTCGAATCTTATCAACCACCTCCGAAGGCATAAAATGAGCTTTGATTAAATAATCGTTAGCCCCCATCGAAAGCCCTCTTTCAATATCATCTTTTTGATTTAAATTAGTCAAAAGAATAACTGGGATATTTTTGGTCCGATCATCTTTTTTCAAATTTTCCAAAACCTGAAACCCATCCATCACCGGCATTAAAATATCCAATAAAATAATATCCGGAATCTCAGCCAAGGCTAAATCCAAGCCCTTGCGACCATCATCGCCGGAAAAAACTTGAAAATTTTCCAATTCAAATTTTGTCGAATACATGCTTGACAAAAAAGGATCGTCTTCTATTAAAAGAATTTTTATTTTTTGATCTGACATAATGTTTAAAAATAAATAAATTATTAATTGCCCTTAATCTCTCATTACTCGTAAAACCTCCTCCATAGTTGTTTCCCCTTTTAAAGCTTTGATTATTCCATCCTGCTTAATGCTAATAAATTTTTGGTATTTACGAATTGTTTCAATTGACAACAATTCTTTACTAGCACTAATCAATTCTTTTAATTCTCTATTAACGAATAAAACTTCGGAAATAGCTACTCGTCCAGCATAGCCAGTGTTACCACAATGTCCACACCCCTTGCCTTTAAAAAATTTGATATTTTCTTTTTTATAATCCTTAATTAGCGTACTAATATATTCAACACCCACCTTGTCTAATTCCTCTCTGATTTCATTTAAATAATTTTCTGGCAAAACAGTTTCTTCTTTACATTGTTTACAAACCTTGCGAACCAATCTTTGAGCAACTATCATTTTTAAGGTTGCGCCCAACAAAAACGGCTCCACTCCCAAATCCTCCAAACGCGCAACAGTACTGATAGAATCCAAGGTGTGGACAGTAGAAAAAACTAAATGCCCGGTCATGGCAGCATGAACAGCCAATTCGCAAGTCTCTTGATCACGAATTTCTCCCACCATAATAATATCTGGGTCTTGACGTAAAAAAGAACGCAAGCCAGCCGCAAAAGTGTAACCAATTTCCGGCTTCACCTGTGATTGATTAATGCCCTTAATTCGATATTCAACTGGGTCCTCTAGGGTGGCAATATTAACACCCTCCTTATTAACAAGGTTTAAAATGGCAAAAAGTGTAGTTGATTTTCCTGATCCTGTTGGACCGGTAACTACGATTAAACCTTCGGTTTTTTCTGCCGCCTCTTTGATTAGCTTATATTGCTCTCCCTCATATCCCAAATCCTCAATTGTTGGCGCCCCCTTAGCTGTATCTAAAACCCTCATAACCACCTTTTCAGTATCAACTAACGGCAAGATTGAAACACGAAAATCGTATTCTTTTTCATTAACCACTAGACGAATATGACCATCTTGCGGAATACGCGTTTCGTCCAGTTTCAAATTGGCCATTACTTTAATTCTGGCAATAATTGCATCATGCACACTCCTTGGTAAGACTAATGAAGTGTGTAAAATTCCATCAATACGATATCTAACTCTAGTCTCCTTCTGCATTGGCTCAATATGAATATCAGAAGCACCGCCCTCGACAGCATGACGAATAATAACCGACACAATTCTAATTACTGGAGCGCTCTTGGTAGCATCGCCTATTTCTATTTTTTCCGCCTCCTCGATATCAATCAAATCAGACTCTGCCTTTTTTGTCTCTAAGGCTGAAGATAGCTCCTGTGTCAGGGAAACATATTGTTTGTGCACAGATAAAAAACTTTGCGAAGAGATATAATAATATTCAACGTGCAATCCTTGCCCTTTAGCTAAATAGTCCACAGCCTCAATCGCCTTAAAATTATCAGGATCCACAATGCCTATCTTAATAACATTCTTATCCCAACCAAAACAAACTACTCGATAATTTTCCGCAATATTTTTAGAAATTTTATTCAAAATCGCAGTCCCAACTTCTTTTTTGCGCAAATCAACATAAGGCAAGCCATAAATTTCTGATTTTATTTGTGCCAAATCCTCTTCGCTGATGATTTTTCTTTCCAAAATTACATTCTCAATACTCTCATGAGTAGTCTCAGATGTTTTCACTATGTCAGCCAAGACCTCAGGAGTTATGAATACTCCCTTTTGAACTAAAATATCTAATAGATTCTCTTTATGAAACATAAAATTAATTACTACTTATAAAAGCCAAAGCTTTTTTTATGGTCGAGAATTTAATCTCCTCAACAATAAAATACTTATTCCCTTATTTCTTTTCCTTGGCATTCAAGGGCTTAATTACAAATGGATTTTTTCCACCAACAACTAAACCATTGATATCAAATTTATAATTGTTACTCAACTCCAACTCTTTAAATTTTTCTTTTGTAAATATATCCCTCTTAAGTTCGACATTTTCAATCTTCGCGGGTTCTTCAACTGGAACATTAATAAAATTTCCCAAAATATCAAAAGGAGAACGATTAAATACTAAATTAAAAATAATATAAATTCCGACTATCAAAAAAAACAATATCATCCCTATAAAAATATAATATTCATTATTGTTGTTATCTTCTTCTTTCATAAGCTATTTTAGATAATATGCCTTTAATTTTAAATCAACTATTCCTTCTGTCAAGGAAAAATCAACATATTCGATATTAAAAAAACGAGAATCTCTTTCAATGAAATAAAGAAAGTTTTTTAGTGCACTATAATTAAGACCGCCAACCATCAAAGAAATATCAATTTCGCCCAACTCACTGGTCGTGGTTGCCTGATCAGCACTTGTCGGCAAAGAACTTCCACCTATCTTTTTTATTGACGATGTTTTAGCAACCGTGCCAACAGCGATACTAACACTCGGGCCCGTCCTAATAAACGGACCAACTTCCAAAGACAACAGTTGATATCCGCCCCTGGTTAACATATTTCTCATGTACAATAATAACTCCTCAGAGTCGTCCTTGCTTGGTAAGAAATTATTAATCTTATTCTTATCGTTGTCGGATACAGCATTATAAACATTTTTATAATTTTGGTAATTTCCAACAGCCCCAATTAATTGGCCAATTTCCTTCTTTTTATAAACCTGATGCAATTCATTATTTTTAATAATGTTCTTATACTTTTGATTTAATAAATAAAAATAGCCAACAACGAACATAACCAAAACAACATAAATAACAATGAAGGAAAAATAATCAATCAAGTATCCATTTATTATTTTAACCACGCGGTGGTTTAATATATTTTTATCCTCCTTTGTTTCAGCCATAAAATTATCTTCTCAAATTATTTTTTATAGAAAATATTTTTATTAATTTTTAAAATCAAATCAAAGCTCACTTTATATTTCTCATCAATAATCTCACCCGCTTCACTATCAATGCCATCATTGGTAACAACATTAGCGATCTCAACTGACAAAGTTTTATCTTTTTTGTCCTCTTGTCGTAAATAATTAACCTGATCAAGCATCGTCTTTAGGTCTTTTGTATATGCTCGAAAAACGTACTCACCATCCGTTCCGCCACTAAAGGTATTTTCCAAGTAAACATTGGATAAAATATTATTCTCCAAGAATTCAAAAAGATTGTTCCAATAGACATGTTTATCAAGCAAATTCTTAGCAAGGGCAATTTTTTCATTAAATATGTTTATCTCTTCAGCCTCTTTTTTTAGACCCTCAATTCGCACCTTTAAGTCACTAGCTCGTAAATCCAGTTGCTTATTAGCTGCGTTTCCTACCTTCTCCCAATAAAGTAACCCACCATAGGCGAAGCCATTCACAACAATAACTAAAAACACATTTATTAGTAATACATATATCTTCTTGTTCCAGTGATATGTCAAAGTAGACTCTCCCTTGATTAAATTAGTGCTTAAAGTGTTAGAGGCTGACCAATCGGGAACAAACTTCAACTGCTTACTATTGGAATTTTTCTTGCTTTCCGCTCTAGACTCCCTAAACAGGTTACCTATTGAACTGGCTATATTTTCTTTTTTAGGGGTAATTTTATTTTTAACCCCCTTGGCTGTATTTACCCCCTTATCTTCATCATCTTTTATAAGATGAAAATTAAACTTCTTGGCATTAATCTTATTTTGAAAAAATTTCCTTGCCTGACTAAAAAAACCAACACTCTCTCCGGTTTTTACGACACCTTCAAAAAAGCTAATCTTTTCATCGCTTTTATTTTTTTGTTGTTCCTCCTTTTTCATTTTATGCCTTACTTATATAGCCAAAATGCTGCAAAATAATCTTATTTAAAATTTCTTAACGCTAGGCCCACTGCCACTGACATCCTGGGACCGATTTCATTTAACATTGGTTTTAAATCATCGGGGCAAGATACAAATGACCAGGGATCACCAATCACCACATTCATATCTAAAATTTTTGATAAATAACCAGCCAATCCCGGAAGCAGTGCTGATCCACCAGATAGAACTATTTTTTCAGCTTTTTTATTATTTCTATTCTGATACATGCTGACAACATATTTTATTTCATTTACCACCGCCGACAAAGAATTAATAATTAATTTTGGCACGATATTATCATCTGAATCCATGGAAACTATTCCCAGGTCGTATTTAAATTGCTCTGCTCTTTCAATACCGATATTTAGATGCTGACTAATTGTTTTGGAAATCGTATCACCGCCAACGTCAATACTCCTACTAAAGACAGGGATGGCATTTTCTATCAACGAAACATCTGTCGTGCCAGCACCAATTTCTATTAATATTACTGCCGACTTATTATTTCCTAGTAAAGACCTTATCAAAGAAAAAGTTTCTGTCTCTAGACTTAACAAGTTTAAGCCTGCCTCTCGAAAAATATCTAGTTGTTTTTTAACTAAAATTTTAGGAGCACCGGTTAATAAATAATTTGAACCTTTTTGTTTCTCATCTTCCTTATTTTCAATTTTTTTCCAATCCAAAATCATATCTTCAATAGGCAAAGGGATTACTTTTTTTGCTTCCCACTCAATAGTGTAGTCAATATCACTCTTTGGAACATCAGGAATATTAATTATCGATGAAAAAACCGCAAAGGTCGGCAAGGCTGAAACAACATTTTTATTTATTATTCCAGAGTCTTCGCAAATTTTATTTATAATGCCGGCCGTTTTTACAACATCATTTGCCCAATCCTCTCCCTTAAAGGTAGCATCTTCGCTAAAACCATAGTTAACCAAGGCCGGTTTATTGTCTTTTTTTTGAAGCTCTACTACTTTAATTCCGTTAATTCCAATATCAACACCAATAAAACTTGTTTCCATTTGAAAAAAACTCATATATTACTTTGACATTAAGTCAATTACTTTATATAATTAATACACAGTGATGCATTGTTTAAATTATAACATACTTTCACCTGACAAACAAATTAAATGGACTTACTTTTTAAATATAAAAAATTATTATTAGCAGTTGGCTTCTTACTAACAACAATCTTGTTGGGGTATTTAATTTATGCCACTTTTTTTAAACAACTCGTAAGCACTCCCAATAATACCACCGACAATCAGGCGACAAGCACGCCCACTGGCTCCCTGCCGATTGCCAACACTGGTAATAATCAACCAATAATCGAAAAAAATACAGATAATACTCTTCCCACGACTGACACCTATCCAAAAACAGACCCAATCGCCCGGGGGGGCATCACCACTACCAAACAATTAGAAAGCGCGCCTACCATAGGAGCAGCTATGGCTAAAAATGGCTCTGATATCAGATACTACAACAAGAATGACGAGAAATTTTATCGCCTGAATAGCGCTGGGGATAAAGTTTTGTTATCTGACAAAGTTTTCCACAATGTCCAAAATGTTACCTGGGCTGGAACACAAAATAAGGCCGTCATTGAATATCCCGATGGTGCCAATATTGTTTATAATTTCGAAACTAAAAAACAAACAACCCTGCCAGCACACTGGAAAGATTTTGAATTCTCTCCCCAGGGCGACAAGATTGTCATGAAGAGCATTGGTCTTGATGAAAATAACCGCTGGCTGGCTATATCCAGTGATGATGGTTCTCAGGTTAGGGCCATTGAACAAATCGGCAGCAAAGATGCTAGTGTTTATCCATCTTGGTCACCGAACAACCAGACGATTGCAATGTACACAGAAGGAGTTGGTTTTGATAGGCAAGAAGTTTTTTTCGTCGGCTTAAATAACGAGAATTTCAAATCACTCACCGTCGAAGGTCGTGACTTCCAACCCAAGTGGTCCCCTAACGGCGACCGACTTTTGTACAGTGTTTATTCTAGCGCCAACAATCTCAATCCTAGTTTATGGATTTCCAACGCTCAAGGTGAGGCTATCGGCAGTGGCCGCAAAGAATTAAACGTTGCGACCTGGGCCGAAAAATGTTATTTTGCCAATACTTCCGATGTTTATTGTGCTGTTCCCGAAAAACTAGAAGAAGGTTCCGGTCTTTTCCCAGAACTGGCAAACTCTACCAAGGATAATCTTTACAAAATAAATACGGCCACTGGGCAGAAAAAACTCATTGCTATTCCTGACGGTGACTACACCATTGCCAATATCACTATTTCTCAAGACGAGCGCAATTTATATTTTACTGACAAGAGAAGTGAAAATATTTATCAAGTAAAATTATAATAGTGAATCATTAATGTTGCATAATTTTCTCAAATTACTAACTGACACCATCTTCCCTGTTAACTGCGTCAGTTGCAATCAAGAAGGCACTTGGATTTGTAACAACTGCTTGAACAAAACCCCCTATAACACAATTCATTACTGTCTTAGCTGCAAACGACAAACAAGACTGGGTGAGTTTTGCAACAACTGCGCCCCCATCTTTCATCTCGACAAAGTTTGGATTGCCAGTGATTTTCAAAATAAGAACATCAATAAACTAATCAAGTTATATAAATATAAATTCGCCCAAGATATCGCCGAGTCTTTGGGATTTTTTTTATTCAATTTTTTGAATAAGCAAATTATTAATCAGCAAAAAAAATTTAATACCGAAACAATCCTAATCATTCCTGTCCCCCTACACAACAAAAGACTACGCTGGCGCGGTTTTAATCAGTCGGAAAAACTAGCCCATTTCATCGCCAATAAATCACAGATAAAAATTAATACAGAAAATCTGAAAAGAATTAAATTCAAAAAACCACAGGCTAGTTTAAAAAAAGAAGCACGGCTTAAAAACATTCAGAATGTTTTTACCTGGCAAGGCGCCAAGCTAAACCATCAAAACATTATCCTCGTTGACGACGTCACTACTACTGGTGCCACCTTAAACGAATGCGCCAAAATTCTCAAGGCTAATGGTGCTAATGAAGTTTGGGGATTGGTTCTGGCTAATGGTTAACTTCTTAGACAAGTCAAAGGCCGCTCATTTTATGGGCGGCCTTTTTTATAGAATTAATTTAAAGGATTATTCACTTAGTACTTCGGTCTTTGATCTTCCAACTGCTTAGACATTTTTTCCACTTCTTCTTTGGCAAGCGTTAAATTTTCAGCTGTTAGCGTTTCATCTGGTCGTAAATTACCCCACCAACCACGCGCTTTCCAGTTAAAGCGTGATGGTCCATCAATACCGATTTTAATCTCTCCTTTTGACTTTGTCATAACAAAGTCAAATCCTTTTTTATAATAATCCCTGACTCTAAAGACACCATCTTTAATTTCAAAATTTTCCTCAGTCACCTTTACGCCAGTCAAGTTAAATAAAGCTTTTTCCACGTTGCCACCTTTCATCAAATCAACTACGGCTTTTATTTTTTCCTCATCGCCCTTAAATGATTTTATATTATCATAATAATTAAAAGCATCTCTCGGACTAATATCTACATCTTTCACCAACTTTAAGACATCTTCCGCCTTGGAAAAATTAGAAGGATCATTATCGTCGCTATAACTTGCCAAAAAGCCCATCCGCTCCATCGCCCGTTGATTATCTAGCAAATTTGGATCAGCGGGATTAATACCAATTTCTTGCATCAGCTTGTCGCTAACCCCATGATTATGAAATATTTCCAATTGCGTTTTTCTATACACTTCGTTTAAACGCGCCAATTCGGTATCGTCAATTAGTTTCTCTTCACTGCCTCGTCCGTTAATACTATCTTTTAAATCATCAAACGCGATTTTGTCAGTTTCTGACATACTACTATGTTGAACAACCTCAATTGGCGCAACCACCTTAGCTTCAAAAACTCCATCACCCTTCTGCACCTCCCAGCTGCCATTATGAAAAAGAACTACTTTATTTCCATCATGGATTAAGTCAGGCACCTCTTTTCCATTATAAACTTCTCCAATAGAAAGTTTCGCAACCGCCTTGTGCAACAAATCCTGCCTACTATCTCCAGAAACAGCAACATCATCACCAAGAACTTGATGAATGAAATTGTCTTTTACTGCCGAATCGGCATTTTTTACCGCCTCGTTAATAGCGCCGGAAAACGTATTCACATTGCCGCCGATTTTTATTTCAATATTTTGAGCACTAGCTACTTCTGCAACAGATCCCGAATTTGTCTCGGCGATAAACCCTGGAGAGACTGGTCCAACAGACGGCTTAACAACTGACCCTGTACTGAATTGACCATGTAATTCAACAGCTTTTTTAACAACAGGCCCAACAGGCGCATGCACTGCTTCATGACCAAAAAACTCAGGAAACTTGTTTGTTAAATGAAGCCAGTCCATGCTCGCACTTGCTAACCTGGCCACAGAATCAATCATCATTAAATTAGCCATCGTCTTACTAGTCTTCTCCCCCATTCTCAGCCAAAAAGCAATATTATCAACCATTCCGGCATCGCTCACAATTTTATCCAAATCCTGTAAAAAATCTGCATTTCTTGAAAGAAGTTTGTCGATCTTATTTTTCTGGTCAGTAGTCGTTAATTTTTTATCTCCTTCAATTTCGCTTATTTTTTGATTCAACTTATTAATGTGCGACTCTATGTGTCCATTTTCCATATTCGCGCCTAACATTTTTTTTATAAGCCCAGTTTCGACATTATATCTACCTAATCGATTCTTAATATCTTCGGGCAGTAATTTACTGTAAGCATCAACTAGATCTTCTTTTGTCAATTCCCTGTCTCCAATATTATTTTTAGCCTTTTCATGTATTTTCCAGGCTTCTTCATAGGCTCTTTTTTCATCCTTAACTAATCCTCTTTTCCCAAACACCTTTTCATTATCAAATCGCACCTCCTTCATTGCCGCCAAACTATTACCAGCCGTCATGCCAGCCATTGTGACATATTTAAAAGGATTAGCAACACTCGCCCCCGTTACATCATAAAGAATTCTTCCTAGCTTAAGCATTGTTCCAACAGTACCACCAAATCCCTGTCCAACTCCAGACAGCTTTGACAGGCCTCCTTTGCCAACAATTTCTTGCATTTTTTTAGCACTCTTTTCCTTTTTTTGATAGATGTCGGAATATTTCAAAAAGAAATTCCCCAACAAGCTATCCTTTTTGACCAGTTTATTATCACCAAGTTGTTTTATAAAATTTTTCATTACCTTATTTGTCACCTCTGAGGTTTTGAATCCAATATCCGCCATTCCTTCAAATAAAGTTTTTTTGTCAGCGGGTGGTAGTTTTTCAATCTCTTCGATTACTTCACCAACTTGATTCACCTCTGCAATCGGCAGTTGCGCGAAAAATTCAACATTTGCCACTTCATCCTCTGGAGAAACAAGAATATTTTTGCCATCATCAATAATAGCTTCTTCGCCTACTAGCTCAGCTGACTTAATTTCAGTTTCATCATCAGTCGCTATGCCATCTTCAGCGATTTTAATGTCACCAACTTCACTTGTCTCGTCTTTATTCTCATATGCCTCCTTTTCAGCCAGTAAATTGTGCCATTCATTAATCAATATAAATACTCCGGATTTTGGCACGTGCTCCTCATAATATTTCTTTCCAAGAATGTAATATGCTTTGCTTTTTTCCGTTGGGTCTTCTTGTTTATATACCCTCTGAGACAAGTAAACAAGCCTGCCGACAAGCTCTTCTCTTTTTTCTTTATTTGGAAAGTCTTCAGAAATTTCACCAATCTTCTTTTTAAGTACACGAATATAACGCATCTTTTCCTTCCACTTGTCTCCACTATTATTCTTGTTTGGCACTCTCCATCTTAATTTTTTCAGCTTTTCAGTTACAGTGTGCTCATTTTCGCCATCCCGCTTGAGCTCTGACGCCGTATTCGCTTCGCCTTCAACTGGTCTTATCTTATTCATCCTAACCGCCTTGGGAATTCCTAGTTCATCTTCGATTTGATTAACCAAGTCATCGTCCCCAAAATCAAAGGCATCGTGAAGCAATTTAATCAATTCTTGACGTTTAATTTTTTCATCTTCGATTGTCTCAACTTCTGCAAATCTCTTTTTTAATTTTTCAACCGACTCAATCTCAACAACTTCTGAACCATACACTTTGCCACGTAATACCTCCAGACGATCTGTTCTAACCTCAATCATTCGATTTATATTTTTAATTAATTTTGCATCTTCCGTCTTGTTTAAAAATTTTTTTGCCATCTCCAATTCATCTTCAACCTTTTTTATTTCTTCATAAATTTCTATTTCACTGTTATAGTTAAGTTTTTCTAACCCCTCTCTTTCTATTCTGGCCAATAACTCAGCATCTGTCTCTTCTACTCTTTCAATTTTTTTATATTTTGCATAATTTTTTCGAACCTTACCTTCCTTTACAATTTCAACCACCCTCACAGCCTCAACTTCCTTCACCGTGCTATTTTCTTTTTCGCTAATCTTATTTTTCACGTCCTTAATCTTTTTTCTTTCAATATTAATATTGTCACCAACAATTTCAATATTCTCCCTATTCTCCAAAACAGTTAATTGATTTTTCAATTCCAAGAGAGCGCTCTGTGCTTCTTGAATAACAAGCTCAGCACTCTTAATATCAGAATCATCAACACTGTCCATTTCTTTTATTTTTTCCAAATACTCATCACCACCTAAAATAGTATTATCGATTTTTCCAATCAAACTATTAATTTTAGCTTCGATCTTTTTGGCTTTTTTTTGATCACGCGCCTCTTCCCTGTTTTCTGAACCTCTAGTTCTATTTCTACCCTTGGGATCAAAATCTTCTTCGTATTTTCTTGCCATATTATTTATATACAAAATAAACTTCTTATTTTAAACTATCGACAACTTTTTTAATCTGTCGCGCTTCTATTTTTTTTCGAATTTGTTCCAATGCCAAATCACGCTCTTTTTCAATCACGGTAATTTGTTTTTGGATTTTTTCAACTTCTCCAGCAAAGTCTTTTTTGTTTATTTTTGACATATTTATATTAATAAATTTTCTTATTACAACTGTCCGTCCGGTACTGCTTGCAACACACTCTTCTTTGCCCCCAGGCTTAAATATTTCATTATTTCAAAGGCCTGTTTGCCGTTACCCATATAATAGCGTTTTCCGTCGCTTGGATTAATATACCAAGCTTCACCTTTTGATTGGACCTGGAGAACGATTTTACCTTTTAATTTCGAAGACATTGCTGTGTCTAATTTTAATTTTCCCACTCCAATCGGATTGTAGCCTGATTTAACTTCAAGGGCATCAGAATAACCATCGCCGTCGCTATCCTTTTGATATGGTTGTGTACCTAGTGCCAATTCTAAGGAGTCGGCTAAGCCGTCACCGTCGGTATCCCCAAGATTAAAGCGTGCATCAATGCCAACAGGGATTTTGGCAATATCAACATCAGAAATGCCAAGACCGAAGCTGCGCATCATTTTAAAGGCCACCTCGCCATCTTTCAGATAAAACTTTTGCCCCTTGTCGGGATTAACATAATAAGCCTCGCCATTGCCTTCCACGTCCAATAAAATTCTACCTAAGAGATTGCTTGAGACGCCATTCACTGAGCTAGGCGCGGCAGCTTTGGGAGTTGCCACCGAAAAAATTTGACCAACCTTGACCGCCATAGTTGACAAAACTCTCAATTTTATCGACTTGCTTTCCCCACTGGCAATATAAACAGCTTGACCATACTCACCCCAAGAATTAGTGATTGTGAATAAATACACGCCACTTTCAAATTCGAAATCAGTTGCCTTGGTCAAACTTAGTGTTTTTAACTTGCTCCCTTTTTTATAGCTCTGACCGCTAATGTTTACCAATTGATAAACATTAACTTTGCCAGCTACGGTCTTGCCAGCACTATCCAGAACCGCAATATTAATTTTACCAGCTTTTAACACTTCAGGTGTCGATTCTGAAACTGACTCATTTATTAATTGTGGGATTATCTCCTTGATGGGTGTAATTATCAGAGAGGAGTCAGAAGTCCTTTCCGGTTTTACGGTTTCATTCTTGGCAGTTATGTGTAGATCATAATCCGCTCTTTTTTGATCCAAAATTTCTTTTTGCCAAAAATATTCATAATCGCCTTTTATATTTTTTGCTCTCACGGATACTATTGTCTCTGGGGATTCAAAAATAACCACCCCGCGACTGTCGGCAGCGACACTCTTAATAAGTGTGCCTAGCTTATTACCATTATAGACATCATAATCTTGTTGATAAATTTCAATTTTATAATTCGGCAATAATTCGTTTGTATTCGCATCGCGTAAATTAAACCGCGCCTCGCCAAAAACATAGTTAATATAACTCGTCTTCTCATCAGCTAGAGAAATGCCAAATTTTTTATACAGCGTGCCACTTGGACTCTTGAACTCAACCGTATACAGACCACTTGAATTATTATCAAGGTCGTATTGCTTGCCACCCAGATAAAAATAAGCTGCGCCCTCGTTGGAAGTATCAAAAGTACCCAATAAGTCTTGACTCTCTCTAATTGGATTATTTTCCAAATCAAATCTTTGAGTATATAAAGAGCCTTTGATATTTTTTAATAACTCCCCAGCAGTATTATAAAAAGCCAATCTGACTCCGCTCAAAACATTAGTCACTGTCACCTCGGTGCCACAAGTTAAAGCAATCTGATTATAAAACCAAAACTCTCCCAAGGTTGAATTTTTGTCCCACATCTTTAGGGCATAAACAGTAGACGACGCAGTAGTTATCGCCGTATCTATAGCAGGAACAAAAGAAGCTAGTCCGCTTCCAATAATTTCACTAGTCTTGCCAGTTGCTACCTTCTTGCCAGGCTTGGGATTACCATCAACATCCACTACTTGCTCATAAATTTCAAAATTAATATTAGGGATATACTCACCATCCTGATCGCGGGCAATAACAGTTACCTTAGCGCTAGTACAAGTAGTCGCCGAAGCAAAACTGGCTAAGCCGAATAAAAACAAAACTGAGAATAATAAAAGAGATATTTTTTTGAACATATAATTTTATTTAATTGCTTAGTTTATTTTATAAACGTCAAAGACTTTTTACATGACCAGGAATTCATCTTCCTTGACCTAAGCCTAAAATGGGAAACTTAACCGTAAACTGTGAGCCAGTACCTTCAATTGACTCGACCTCAATACTGCCATTCATTAATTCAACAATCTGTTTAGTGATCCAAAGACCGAGACCGGTACCAGTGATATTTTTGGTTTTAGCTGTTTGGACGCGGTAAAATTTTTGAAATAGTTTTGCGCGCGCTTCCGAGGACATGCCTAGTCCGGTGTCTTTTATTTTAATAGCTAATTTTTTATCTACTGTTTCAATAAGCACTTCCACCTTGCCAGTTTCTGTATATTTAATCGAATTACCAATTAAATTAATTAGCACTTGCTTTAAGTGATCGCCGTCGACAGCCACCAATGGCAGATCAATTGGCGTCGGTGCATAAATCAACTCCAGTTTTTTTTGATCAGCTTGCACTTTCAATTCCTGTACCACTTCGTTAATAGTTTGGTAAATATTCATGGGCTTGAGCGCAATTTGCATGCGCCCCTGTTCGATACGACTAACGTTCAAAAGATCATCAACTAAAACCGACAAACGATTCGCAGCTGCGTTTATAATCGTCGCCCCATCTTTAATCTGTTTATTTACAACCCCTAGACTACCATCCATTATCATCGATGAATAACCCTTGATGCCAGTTACCGGCGTACGCAACTCATGCGATGCCATTGAAATAAACTCATCTTTCATCTCATCCACTTCTTTTACCTTTTTATATAAAAAGGCGTAATCCCAGATTCTGAGCACGAGAGATAAAAACATAATCACCACCACAATACTAATCAAGGTTACAACCAGGGAGTTTATTTTATTCTTACTAGTAATACCATCCTCAAAACGCGAAGAAATAACTACTGACAAAATCGCCTTTTTCACTCCCGCCTCATCATACATCGGCAAGGCCACAAACCAGTTCGTGCCATCGGTTTTTATATTTTCAATAAAATTTCGGTCTTCATTATTATTCGCCAGGCTAGCCGAGAAAGAATCAGTAGCTACGCCTTGATAGTCGGGTTGTTGCCAGGCGAACTTATAAAGATAAAAAGAATTTTTCTTTCCAATTAAGTCTTTATCAGTTGAAGCAACCGTCTCAAAGCCGCCAGCATCTTCTTTTAAAATCGAAAAATTAACTACCTCTGAATTTTTATCCAACAAAGAATCAATTTGTTTTTGCAAGGTCGCCGTGTCATCCAAATTTGGTTTCATTAGGGTATAAATCGACTTCGCATAGAAATAAGCCTGATGATTTAAAGATTCGTTTAAACCAGTTTTATATTTTTTTATAATACTAAAGGAATTAAACGAAATAAAAAAGATAACCAAAATAATCAATAAAATACCATAAACCAATTGAGAAACTTCCTTATTTTTTACAAAAAATTCTTTTAAATTAAACATCTGAATTTCTTCTTCTCTTAACCAGGTTGATAAATATAATTACACCAGCCAAAACTGAAACTCCGAAGATTAATAAATAATAAACAAAAATATTATTATTCTCGCTTTCAATTGTAGGCGCGGTATTATCCAGAACTACGTCAGCTAGACTCGCCGCCTGTGCCTCCTTCACAAGAAAACTCAAGGGACTGCTCTTGGCAACCACCCTGCCAGTAGCATCATTCAAGGCTACATACACCTCGTGATTACCGTCGGATAAAGATTGCTTTAATTCATATCTCCAATTACCATAATCATCAGTTTTGACAGTAATCATTAGTGGCAAATCAGAATAGATATACAAAGCAATTACCGTATTAGGCGTTGCTTTGCCTTGTAATAAATAACCGACCGCCTCACTACTAGTCGCTGTTCCAAGATTCGTAATTGATTCAGTCAAAAAATCTTCGTGAAGAACACCATTATTTTTTGGCTGTTCAAAAA
Organism: Patescibacteria group bacterium; assembly: GCA_018897195.1. Taxonomy (NCBI): domain Bacteria; species Patescibacteria group bacterium. The sequence continues at coordinate 12,558 of JAHILH010000006.1, read as the reverse complement.
TTTCATTATTAACAATTGCCATTTCTACAGGCGCCAATTCATTTCCGGCTGTTAGCTTGCCACTACCTAATGGATTATAACCATTAGTATATTCTTCGTAATCACCATAACCATCAATATCCGTATCTTTGTTGTTTGGATCAGTGCCAATCTTCTTCTCAATATCATCTGGCAAGCCATCATTATCGCTGTCAATTACCAAAATTGAAGAACCGGTTTGAATAATTTTATCGTCCTGGTAGCTGACGCCACCTTCAGATTTTAATATTTTTACACCTGTCGCATTATCAAGCAAAGAAACCACGTCGGAAAAAGTAGTCAAAGCTTCTTTTAAAAATCCAACACTCATCACTCCACTTGTATTTTCAGCAGCAACTTTATCAACCGCCTCCAATTTAAGTTGTGTATTAGTAATACCATTCAAGTATTTCTCCCGCGCTTCAATCAAGCAGCTATCACCACCATCGGGACATTTTACCTCTCTAGTTGCTTCACTGAAAAAATAATGATTACAGCCATTTTCATTCAAAATATTATTAGCAACACAAATCTTGGGCAGATTATTAAGGTTGGCGCCTATATTAGATGGAATCAACTGACTACTAGTCGCTTCCTCTTTTAACACGCCGGCCATTGTCTCCGGACTATTAATCTTAATAACTGGAATACCTTTCTCGGCTGCCTTTTTCTCTAAAGCAGTAGTAGTTTTTTCAGAAATTTTATTTAGCTTTTTTACAGGCAAGGTAGTTTTTACCCTCAAAGCCGCCTTTGTTTCAGTAATAATAGGAGTTATTTGTTTTGATAAATCAACGGTAGTCTTAATCGGTTCTGACATAATTTTTTTGTCAGTCACTATTGGCTCCACCGTCTCAAAAGTATTAGTGGCAGTATTACCAATTAAAGGCTCATTGACTGGTTCTTTGATAATTATTGAGGTTGTCGCTGTTGTCGTACTAGCAACCGTCTTTTCTAAGACCACAACATCGGCCAACAAATTAAGAGTCAATTCATTGCTATAAAGCCCGCAATCGCCTGCAGGCAAAGCTTCACAAACTCGAACATAATAAACACCGGCGCCGTCATAAGAATTTATGGTATAAAATTTAGCCAACGGATCCATGAAATAAGTCATACCCACAGCCCCGGAGTGATAAACCGGACTTTCCGTTTTAGACCAAAGAACATAAAAGCCAGAAGCAAAGTAGCTACTCGTTTGCCAATATAAATCTTTACCAACACTTGATAGGTTAATTTTTTTGATATCGGCGTTCAATATTGGGTCTGTGCTTAAAACAGGATTGTCGGCAATAACCGTAGTGGTAGCAACAGTATCATCAGCGGTCACCGGAACTGTATTTAAATCAATAGGATCAACTAGACTTGTCGTTGCCACAGTTTCATTTGTCGGCGAAGCGATTATGGTAGTAAAAATTGCACTAGCCGTATTTGTCTCCTCTAATAAGTTTGGCGTATTAATAATTCCACTAATAAAATTATTACTACCATAAAGACAGGCTTTAAAAGAATATTTTATGCCAGGCACAATATCACCAACATTCATATTGTAGATCGTTGTGTTTTTTCCAGAATATAGCTTGTTAAACATTGTAGAAACCGGAACAAGCGGACAACTTAAAGATGTGACAGATGATGACTTTAATAAAAAATAAGTTGCATCAGGATCACTATCATTAAAACTCCAAGTTAAATTAAATCCCATCGTGCTCGTAAGCGGTTTTACCACCAAAGTACTAGGTGAGCCAGCAAATACTTTTTGCAACAAAAAAACCGCCTGTAAAATAACCAAAAAAGCGGCCACAATTTTTATGCTTGTTTTTAATTTAAACTTATTGAAATTTAGCATGGGGAAAACTATATTTAATAACCTTATTATACCACAAATATAGTTTTAAGCCAAAATTTTTACAACCCACGCTGACGCACAACTTCGTAAATTACTACTCCAGCTGAAACGCTGGCATTAAGTGAGTCCATTTTCCCTTTCATGGGAATTTTTATTTTATAATTAGCCATTTCTAGCCACTTAGCAGACAAGCCTTCATGCTCGGTACCGATTAGGATGGCGGTCGGTTCATTATAATCAGCCTCAGTGAACAACAACTTGGTGTCTGGCGTTGCTGCAAAGGTTTTTATTTTGTGCAACTCTAGCCATTCGATAATATTTTCAAAAGTGTCTGAAACGATTTGTTCCGTAAATACCGTACCCAAGCTTGATCGAATTACATTGGGATTATATATATCCGTGCGTTGATCCGCTACAATAACAGCATCTACACCAGCGGCATCACAGGTACGCAAAATAGCCCCCAAATTGCCTGGCTTCTCAATCGACTCCAAAATAACCACAAAGGGGCTTACTGACAACTTCACCTCACTCAAACCCAGTCTAAGAGGCTTAAAGGTCGCCAGATAACCATCAGGCGTCTCCCGAAAAGCAATTTTAGCAAAAATATCTTGAGAAACTTCAATTACCTCAGTGAAGCTTGCCACATTCCAATCAGGAAAGCGCGCTTCTTTTTCAAATTCTAAGGAATAAAATAATTGCTCTGGTTTCAAGCCAGATTTCAAGGCCAAGCCAATCTCCTTGCGACCTTCGACGATAATCAAGTCGTCTTTTTTTCGTTTAGCTGATTTTCTCAACTTAATAATATCTTTTATTTTTTGATTGTCTTTACTGGTTAACATAAATATTTTAATTACAAATAAAAAAACTTAGCTTGCTCGCTTCTCATGCAAAAGCATATCCAGGGCATTGGCCATGGAGCCGGCGCAAATAACATCACCGCCATTTACAAAAAATATCTCATCAGCGTTGGCAATTGTATTGAGACGGTGCGCGATAATAACTTTGGTAGTTTTAGCTGGCAATTTGTCCAGAATCTCTTCAAGTAATTGCTCAGTGACTGTATCTATATTAGCAGTCGCTTCGTCAAGAATCAAGATGTCGGGATTGCGCAGAACGGCGCGAATAAAAGCGACTAGCTGTTTTTGGCCCAGACTCAAGGTGCCACCATTGGTCGCAATTTTTGTTTCCAAGCCTTCATCAAAGCGAATTAACAAAGTTTCCAAACCAGCCTCTTTAATAATAGTTGCCAATTGCTCATTGTTATAATTTTTATACTTATCATTGCCATATAAAATATTATCACGAATCGTGCCAGTAAACAAGAACGGTTCTTGCAGAATAAAGCCAATCCGCTGAACTCGGTCTCGCGTCTCATAGGAATGCAGATCTTGGCCGTGCAAGAAAATCGTGCCCTCGCTCGGATCATAAAGACGGGCAATCAAGGAGGCCGTTGTTGTTTTACCACCGCCAGTCGGACCAACTAAGGCGTAAGTCTTACCTGGCTCGAGCCTGAAGTTAATCTGGCGCAAAACTTCTTTGTCGGGCGCATATCGGAAACTGACGTTACGAAATTCCAGCAAGGCATCTGACTGCAACCCTCTCTCTATTACTGGTGTAACTGACAAATCAGAACGCAAAGATAAAATATCATTGATGCGATCCCAACCCGCCAAGGCAGTCTGAAAATTAGACCAAATCGTTGCCATTTGCTTAAGTGGATCATAGAAGCGACTAACATAGGTCAAAAAACTAATTAAAATTCCCAAAGTAAAACTACCAATCGAAATCAAATATAAGCCATAACCAATCACAATGATTTGCGCCAAATTAGAAGCCAAGCCGTAGGCTGGCGTTAGTGTGTTATTGGCAATGCCCACGCTAATCGCACTGTGGTAATTAGTCTCGTTGGCGATGTGAAATTTGCGACGGAAATAATCGCGACGATTAAAAGCGACAATAACTTTGAAATTGTCCAGGCTCTCAGAAATTTCTGCGCTCAAGCCGCCAATAGTTTTCAGATTAGCAGCGTTCGTACGCTTAATCCACGGCGAAATTATCCTGGTAAAAATTAATAACAATAAGGCTGGGGCCAGTGTCGCCAAACCAAGACGCCAATTAATCGTGACAATAAAAATACCGGCCCCGATGATGGTGATGACGTTGGCAATGAATTGATGAATACTTTGGGAAAAAAATTGATTCAACTTATCTGTATCATTATTGATACGCGAAATTAAATCACCCGCCTTATTCTGATTAAAAAAGGCGACCGGCAAAGATTGAATCTTGCTAAAAATAGCATTACGCAAATTAAACAAAAGATGCTGGCCCACTGTGCCCATAAACATTGTTTGAAAATAATTGGCAATCAGGGCCACAACATACATCGTCAGTAAAATAATTGAGAACGTTAAGACGCCGGAATATTGCTTAGTTAAAATATAAGCATCGACAGTGTGACCAATCAAAACCGGCGCTAGTAAATTCAGACCGGCGTTAATAAACACCGCTAACATCGCTAGCAGTAATCTCTTTTTTTCACCAACCAGAAAAGGCGTGAACCTTTGCAAGGAGCGCCAAATATTAACTTTCTTTTTCCGGCTATCCGGTTTGTTTAAGGCATAATTGTTCATAATCCTATTCGGTGCTCTGTTGTGAATTATAAATCTGCACGTATTCCGGACAATTTTTCAATAAATCATCGTGCAGTCCGGCTGCAATCACCTCCCCCTCCATTAATAAAATTATTTGGTCGTATTTTTCAATCGAACTAATTTTTTGCGTCACCGAAATTAAGGTTAAGTCGGGATAATTATGAATAATATTTTCCAAAATCTTTTGTTCAGTGCGATTATCAACACGGGCCGTAAAATCATCCAAAAGCAAGACGCGCGGATTGAGCGCCAAAGCCCTCGCCAACATGATGCGTTGCTTCTGACCGCCAGACAAAGAGGAGCCACGCTCGGACACCATGGTATCTAAGCCTTGCGGTAAAGCATCAACAAAATCCTTAAGTTCGGCCGCGTCCAAGGCTTTTTGCAAGTCAGCATCTTTGACCGTATCGCTAAACGCGATATTTTCGCGCAAAGTTAAATTAAAAATAATACTGTCCTGAAAAACAAAACCGATTTGCTGATGCAAGGCCTCCGCGTCATAATCACTGATAACGCGCTGGTCATATTCAATCATGCCGGCATCTGGTTTAACCAGGCCAATCAAGGAATAAAGCAATAAGGTCTTACCCGCAGCCGTTGGTCCAATAATAGCCGTGCGACTACCTGCTTGAGCCAAAAAAGAAACATTTTTTAAAGTCGCTTTATCGCCATGCTTAATCACCACATCCTTCACCTCAACATCGCCACGCAAGCGCGTTGTTAGCGTTCCAGTCCTTGGTTCTTCTTCTGACTCTAACACCTCGGCAATACGTTCATATGATGCCGTCGCTTGAGCAATAGCATTACTCATCATCCCAATAATTAACACAGGAAAAATTAGCAAAGCAATGTAACTATTAAAGGCGGTAAAGTCTCCCAGTGTCATGGCGTTCGTGATTACAAAATGTCCACCCAGGGAGAGAATAATCAACATCGCCATATTACCAACAAAGGTAATTACAGGCATCATGCTCGCGAACATTCTCAAGATTTTAATACCGACACTTTGTGCTTGCGCATTAGCGGCAACAAACTTTTCATACTCCGGTTGCTGGGAATTTAAAACACGAATCAAGGTTGCCCCCAAGATACTTTCATTAATAACCTTATTCAACCAGTCAATCACCTCACTTCTTTGTTTCATTAACAACTTAACACGACTAAAAATAAAGTAGAACATAAAAGCAATAATAGGTATGATTACCAAAACTGCCAAGGCCAACTCCCAATCAATGGTCAGTAATAAAATACTAGCTCCGATTACAATAATCACCGATGAGACCAAGGAAACAATAGCCATTGAGACAAACATTTTAATTGCATCGACATCGGTCATTAAATTGGTCAAGAGCTTAGCCTGAGTCACCCCCTCAATAAAGGCATGACTTTGACGAGAAATCTTGTCCGTCAGCTGACGCCGTAAATCTAGCGCCACTCGTTCTGAGGCATATGTCTGAACTATGCTCTGTAAATAAGTCGCTACAAAAATAGCTATTGAGATCAGACCAAATTGAAGAATCAATGTCTTTAAAACAAAAATGTGGTGAATATAAGAGTCAATGGAGTGCGCGATTATTTTTGGCAAAACTAAACCCAGGCCACTGCTCGTTACCGCCAAAACCACCAAGCTACCGATTGACCAGGTGTACGGCTTTAATAAGTCAAAAATATTTGCCTTTTTCTTATTTGAAGTTTGATTTTTTTTATCAATCATAATATTAGCGTTTCGACAACCAGCGCACCGCAATCCAAGTGGAAATCGGCACAGCCAAAATCAAGCCCACGCTACCAGTTAAGGTTCTCACGATTTCCTCTGCAATCGATTCATTATTAATAATATCGGCAAAAGATGTAAACGCACTTTGTCCCGAGGAGAACAAAACCAATAAAGGTAAAGATGCGCCGGCATAAGCTAGAAATAAAGTGTTAGTCATGGAACTAATATGCGCGATGCCAACCTTATGAGCTTTTTTAAATAATGCTTTACGACTTTGCATTGGATCAGTTTCCAGTAATTGCTCCACGGTCGCAATTTGCGAAATCACTACATCGTCCAACACGCCCAGAAAACCGATAATAATTCCGGCCAAAAGTAAGCCTTTAAAATTTATTGTCCCACTGCTTAAGGTTACCAAGAAGGACATTTCCTCACTCGCAAAACCGGATAATTTTACCGCTTCCACAAAAAACCAGGACAAAAAAATCGCGAACGAGAGACTCAACAACATACTCACGGTCGCAATGTGTGAAACCTTATTAAAACCCTCGGTAAAATATATAACCGCTAATAAAATTACCAAGGAGCCAATCAGCGTCACAATAATCGGATCGGCACCATCTAAAATTTGCGGAATTATATATTTAATTATAACCAAAAAAGATAAGACCAGCGAAATTATTGAACGCAGGCCTTTCCAGCGACCAACCAATAGTAGCGTCAAGACGAAAAGACCAAAAAGCCAATTGAGCGCATCATTACGCACATAGTCAGTAATGTAATAATTAACATTATTTTCCGCGTCATAACTTGCCACTGCTAAAACCTTGTCGCCGACTTCATAAATATTCTTGTTAACTGCATCAAAATCACCAATGCCGGTAAAAACAACTTCCTTATTCACAAAATCACCATTCAAGCCTTTTAACTTTACGTTTTGCTGACGCACGACTATTCCATCTGGCAATGTCGTATTTTGATCTTGTAAAATCTCCGTCACACGCGCCTTAAAAATGACATCAGTAGTCCCGCTCGTTTCCAAGCCTTCCGCTGATGCTAAAAAAGGTGTTAAGATTAATATGGAAATTAATAAGATTTTTCTGAACATATAATTCATGACATTTCTCCCCTCACCCCAGCCCTCTCCCGCGGGGCGAGGGAGTATATAAACATTCGTAATTCGTAATTAATAATTCGTAATTATGTTCGTTAGAACATTAGCCATCCTGGTTTAAAAATCAACAACACGCCAATAATAAACATCACGATTCCCCCGATTAATCCTGACCAACGGCTATATTTGGAACTGATTGCTTTTATTTTTAAAGTCTTCATGGCAAGCACAAAAATTATCATATCATCTAACATGAAAATTATAATATACAAGAATAGATAGGAATAATATTGCCAGCTCGGTAGATTGGATAAGGCCAAGACTTGCGTATAGACAGCTGGCAAGCCGATGCTGCAAACCAGCTCCACCATATTGACCGCAACCGCCAAAAGCATAATTCCGCCCAAAGCTAAATAAAAATGACGTTCGCTAATGATGTGCCTAATCCTCTCAAAAACTGCGCGTCTTTTTTCGCCACCCTCAACAATGCAGCCGCCATTACGATTTTTCCAAAAATCATATAAATGGTAACCGCCACTGCCTAAGGCTACCAAGGCGATCAACAATCGAATCCAGAAAACATATCCAATAAAAATAAACAAGTTCAACCAAGCCGATAAGAAAAGGAAATAAACCGCTCCACTGGCTCCGATAAAAGCAGCACCCAAAATCCACATCCGTCTGCGATTTTCCATTTTCAGTAAAAGTGAAATTAAAAATATCAACACCCACATTGCACACGGATTAAATCCATCAACAGCCGCAATCATAATTGTTAAAACCGGCAATGAGACAGATGCTATCTTTATCTCGCCAATAAAAGGAACTTTAATGGCTTCTGGCACCTTGGTAGCGCTTGTGTCTTCATTGGTCTTGGCGCTACAACCACAATTATGAGGACAATCCGGTCCGCCGGCACAATCATGAATACAATCCGTCTTTTCATTAACAACATTGCCTATTATCGGCGCAATAATATCCGTGCAACCATAATCTTCGTAATATTTAATTGTCTTCAAAATATCTTTACCGGTTGACTCATCACCGCCATAACCAACCACATTTTCCGTCCCCACGAAGAGAATCGGCACTCCGGAAACATTCAAGTTAATACTTTTGGCAACCTTGGCTAATAAATCCGCATTATCCTTGTTATACCAAACTTCATAGCGATGAATAACGAGATTACTTTTGGTCTCTTCCAATTTCGCCAAAAAAATTTCCTCCTTAGCACAATGGGGGCATCCTTGTCCATAAAAGAAGTAAAGATCGATTTTTTTGTTTTCCACCGCCTGAGCATTTGCGCCCCAGAAACCGGCTAAAACTATAATTGTGAGAATTATTTTCTTAAACATAAAATTACTATAAATTTGCGCTTAATTACCTTTATACTATAATAAAAATTAGGACAAATGTCAAAAAATACAAAAACCCCTTTTCGGGGCTTTTGTATTTTTTTTATTAAGTTTTTTTTGTTTTACATCGCCGCGCCGTAGCCTAGCGAAGGTGGGTCTACTTCATCATCCTGCGAAGGAGGGATAAAGATAGATTATCTTTTTTTTATTTTTGATTTTTTATTTTGATTTGTTTTGCCACGCCACAGTTCTAGCCAAGGCGAGCTTTATTTTTTTTATATAAATACCACACAAGAACAATATTATGATTTTAATATCGTCTTATAATGACAGTTATTTACTATGGCGTGGTCGTTGCAACTGTTTCTGTATTATCAACTAAATTACTTATCGTAGTCGTGGCAATATTATCAACCGGCGCAATCTCTGTGGTAGCAGTAGCTTCAGTTGTCGTTGCGGTTGCCGTATCCATAATAGCTTCAATAGCATCATCTACATTAACATCGGGAATTACCGCCTCCGTTGTTGTGGCAACTGGGGGTATAATCGGATTAACTCCAATCACCCACCAATCAAAATAAATATCAGTCGTTAATGGTTCAGCAATTACAATTGTTGACGTGCCACTCACCTGCTCACCAATCCACCAACGTGAGCCATAATCGCTACGGAAAGTGACAAATATTTTGGAACTAGTGGCAATCTTGCTACTTACAATCACCGTGCTGGTTGCTCCGGCCGGAATAAATCCGCCACCAATAATATTATCAGTAGCTACTTCCGTCTGCGTAATCTTGATTTCACGCGTATCAATCATATCGGCAATCAGATTCTTGACACCGATAATCTTGTCAGAGATAAAGACACCGAATAGATTTAGTTTTGCAATTACAATATCAAAAATGGAGTCAGAGGTTGGCAGATCTGCCAACAAAACGTCAGCTGTATTAGTTGCCGTAGTTTTATTTGCATCCTCCAAAAGAGCCATTCGCTCTTCAATGCTCATCACCTTTGATTCTAATCCAGTAATTCCAGCCGTATTTTCAGCAACTCTATTTTTCAAGTTTAGAATTTCCACGTTTTGATTAGAAATAATATCCGCAATCGCCACGGTCGTGCTCGCATTTAGGAACGGGTCAAAGATTTCCACAGAGCTGATTGTGTTTTCATTTAATAAATCTATAGCCGACTGCATTCGTGCCATAGTGGTGCTCGCTTGACCGAGCTCATCATTCATTAAACTGAAATTGTTTTCTAAGCGAACTAGTCGCGTATCCAGGTCGGTATATTTATCTTCTAAGCTAGTGAGTTGTCCGCTCATTGCATCAAACTTCAATGTCAAACGGCTATCAAAAATATTTAATTCACTGGCAATTATCGTCTTAATTTGATCAGTTACATCCAAAGATTTCAAAGAATCAGAAATCATTACACGTACATCATCTTCAATCGCCATATCGGCAATCCGTTTTGACACTTCTGCTTCTACTGTTTCCACGGTTAAACTTTTATTGCGACGTGAAATCAAAACGTTAATCTTGCCAGCGCTGGCATCAAAACTTTCCAAGGCGACACCGACAGTGGAGTCACCAGGATTAGCCCGCATTAGGAAGCCAGGGGTTAATGAAGCGGAAGTCAAAGAATCACCTGGACGAATTACTCCATTATCATTAGTCACTAAGGCAGGGACTTGTCCGAGCATTCCAACGATAATATTGTTATTGTTGCCAACTTTGTTATCTTGATAATTACCAATAATTGATGGATTAGTTGAAACTATTCCCATAATATTTGGGTCGGCGCCCCTAGTACAGCGCTTAACTGAATTATTTTTTTCAATATCTACGCAGACTGTTTCCCCTGCCTGTAAATTTGTATCCGTAGTCTGAAAATATTCCGCATAATCAGCGCCAGCCGAGTTGAATGATTTATCCGAAACCGCTTCCCCGTCTTCGCGAATCTTAAAGACAATATTGTCAATCGAACCAACATTGGTTTTGATTTGAAATAAACCATTGGTCGTGCTAGCAGTAGCCGCGCTTTGAATCAAGACTGAAGGTGTGGTAGAGGCTGAAAAGGCAGTGTAAATATTTAATTGTGCCGCCGGCGTCGAAGTACCAATGCCAACTTTACCGGTATAGTCAATTACAAACTTACTTGCACCATTCACCTGTAAATCCATTAAATTGCCGGCGAAATTACCATCAGCGTTTAGTGCAAAGTATGTACCATAAGCTGAACCAGCAAAAGCGCTTAAACCGGGACGATTACCCTGGACTAAGACAACCGCATCATTACTGGTTGGCGTAGCCATTGCTTTAACTGTTAATTTCTCTTGTAATCTCGTGATACCGCTCACCATCAGGTCGCCCTGGATCTTATTTTTATAGCTACCGCTCTTAAAGATAGAAACAGAATTAGAATCATAATTAGCCGTCACCAAGTCACCATAACCGTCTTTATCAAAATCACCGATAGCAATAGACACGGGCCACAGACCGGTCGTCTTATCCACCTTGTTTGCAAAAGTGCCGTTGCCATTATTCATTAAAGTTGAAAGCGATGTCGCGTCAGCGTTCGCGGTCGCAAGGTCAGCATAGCCATCATTATTCAAATCACCAATCGCAACTGCGCGTGGACTAGTGCCCGTCACAACATCGACCTTATTAGAAAAAGTGCTATTGCCATTATTCAAGAAAGTGGAAACTGAATCGGAGTAACGATTTGCAACTGCCAAATCTGCATAACCGTCATTGTTTAGATCGCCAATGGCCACCGAAGATGGACCTACGCCAGCAGTTTTATCAACCTTATCAGCAAAAGTACTATTCTTATTATTAAAGAAGATTGAAAGCGTGTCTGAACCGCGGTTAGCCACCGCCAAATCAACATAACCATCATTATTTAAGTCTCCCATGGCCACAATCATAGGATTTATACCAGCCGCCTTATCAACTTTGTTGGCAAAAATAGCAGGAGTAACCGAACTATTCAAGAAAGTGGAAACAGTGTTAGATGTATAATTTGTAACTACCAAGTCGGCGTAACCATCATTATTAAAATCGCCAATCGCAACCGAAGTCGGCATTGTGCCCGCAGTTTTATCAACCTTATTGGCAAAAATACCAGGTGTGGTCGAACTATTCAAAAACGTAGAGACCGTATTAGAAACACTATTGGCAACGGCCAAATCAGCATAGCCGTCATTGTTCAGGTCGCCAATGGCAACTGAATATGGACCGGTGCCAGTAATTTTATCAACCTTGGCCGCAAAAGTGCCGTTACCATTATTTAAAAAAGTGGAAACCAAAGACGTCGTCATATTTGCAACGGCTAAATCAGCATAGCCGTCATTATTCAAATCGCCAACCGCAACAGAAGTTGGTCCCTGGTCAGCAGTTTTGTCCACTCTACTGGCAAAAGTGCCGTTACCGTTATTGGCAAAGGTTGAAAGGTTGTTGGCGACACTATTCGCAACGATTAAGTCCGCATAACCATCATTATTCAAGTCGCCGATAGCAACTGAACGCGGATTTGAGCCAGCTATCTGGTCACTTTTGGCAGCAAAAGTACCATTGCCTTTATTTTGAAAAGTAGAAATTGTGTTAGAGGTATAATTTGCCACTGCCAAGTCAGCGTAGCCATCACCATTTAAATCTCCAATGGCAACTGAGGCTGGATTTGTGCCCGCAGCCAGATCAACTTTGGTTGCAAAAGTGCTATTGCGATTATTTAAGAAAGTTGAGACAGTAGCCGAGCCATAATTTGCCACCGCCAAGTCAGCGTAGCCATCGTTATTTAAATCGCCAATCGCCACTGAATAAGGATTAGTGCCTGTCGTGTTGTCCACC
>JAHILH010000005.1 GCA_018897195.1 Patescibacteria group bacterium | reverse complement strand
TTGGCTAAACAAAACAACAACCAATATTTAGTCCTAACTGCTGGTTTACCGACGTGGGCATCAACTACTAATATCACCGAACTCGGCACCATCACCACCGGTATTTGGAATGGCACCGTCATCGACAGTGCTTACATTGCTTCATCGTCAACTTGGAATGCCACAACAAACATTGTTAATGCCAGTTCATCAAATTGGACGACGGCCTACAATATTGTCAACGCTAGTTCAACGCTATGGGATACTGCCTTTAGTTGGGACAATCACAGCTTAGCTGGTTATCTTGTTGCGAATAATAATCTATCAGATTTATCCAGTTTATCAACTGCTAGAACAAATCTTGGCTTGGGTACGATTGCTACTCAAAACTATAATTCCGTAATCATTACTGGTGGATCATTGGACGCTGTAGCGATTGGGGCGACTGTGGCTGGCGCTGGTTCTTTTACTACCCTAAGTTCAAATGGTGTTACTGCAATTGGAAACAATTCTGCGACTGTTGCTATTAATTCTTCGGATTGGGATATTTCGACAACTGGTGTCATGACGGGTGTTTCGGGTATTACCAGCGATGGCGGTTATACGCAATCAGGTACTAATGCCAACACACTTACTGGTGCGACTACCTTATCGGCTGCCGGCACCGCTCTTACAGTTACTAATAATATGAGCGTTGGCGGTGTTTTGAATGTCTCAAGTTTGGCAGGAGTAACAGCCACAGTGGCAACAAATGCGATTTTTACTATTCCAACCTCTGGGGCCGGGTCTTATTTAGCTTATTCACCAGTGCCAAAAGTTTTATGGCACGATCGTTTGGCTTTTAATAAATCTTGGGGAACTCCAACATTTGAGACATATAGTGGATCGGCGTGGGCAACAAGTACACTTGATAATGCTCTTTTTGCGCAGCAAGAAAATCGAACTGTTCAACAAATCGATGGAGTGTCCAGTACTTCTGCGCGTTGGACTTGGAATAGTTCTAGCGCTGCGTATTCGATGCCAGAGTGGTGGGTAATAGGTGTGACCTATAACGCCATCGCTTCTAATAAGGATTTCTTGATTGAATCATCGGCTGATGGTAATACTTGGACAACTCGCGCATCTTCAACAGGTAATACCGCTAACGCTAATCCAGTTTTATTAAAGATGACAAGCAATCAGGGTGATACCTATGTGCGTTTGACTATTGCTGTAACCAATGGTCAACCTTTAAAACTTAGTTCGATCAGAGCCTTGTCATCTCGTTGGGGTGATCAAGGCGGTGGTTCAGAACAAGAATCACCATACCTTTGGGACTCTAATCAAAATATTGCCTTTGGCTCATCTACGGCTGTTGCCAATGGCATTGTCACGATTGGTAATAATTCTTCTTCAGCGTCTGGTGGTTTATATTTTGGAACCGATGTTAATCTTTATCGTTCAGGTAATAATCAACTTAAAACTGATGATTCGTTTATTATCTCTGGTAATGCTACTACCACCAATCTAGTTGTAACCACTAATTCATACATAGGAACTGTTCTGTCTGGTGTTTGGAATGGTGGTGCGATTTCAAACGCATATATTGCTAGTTCAAGCACTTGGAATACAACCACTAATACGGTAAATGCTAGTTCAAGTAATTGGACCACAGCGTATAATTGGGGCAATCATTCCTCGGCTGGTTATTTAATTGCTAATAACAATCTGTCTGATTTATTAAGCACTTCTACGGCCAGAACGAATCTCGGCTTAACTACGGCTTACACCAATCAAGCCTACATGATCAACAGCACCGGCAACATTGATGAAGTCTGGATGGGTAATGGCGCCGGTTGGAAATCGACCAGCTCATTGGGATTGCTATCATTAAATGCCATCGACTTAGGCACGACTGGATATATTCCATATTATTCTAGTGCCTCACGTTCACTAACTGCCACATCAACAATATTTATCGACGCTAACACTAATGTTGGTATTGGCACCACGACCGCTATGACCAAGAAATTGACCGTCGCTGGTGGGGCGCAGTTTGATCAGATTTGTATTGGTAATAGTTGCATCACCGACTGGGCAACAGCTGGTGGTATTGCTGGTTCAGGCACCGCTGGTGAGGTTGCGTATTGGTCTGATGCTAATACCCTAGCTCACGAAGCGCAGCTATCTGTATTACGAGGTGGAACAGGTAAATCAAGCTATGCTCCTGGTTCATTACTCTATGCATCAAGTACAAATGAAATCGGCGAGATTGCAACAAGCACCGATGGCTATATTTTAGTAATGCAAAACGGCAAACCAGCCTGGGCAAGTAGCACCCCAGGAACTTCACAATGGACAACTAGTGGCTCGGATATTTACTACAATACCGGCAATGTTGGTATTGGCACCTCTAGTTCCAACTACAAATTATCTGTAATCGGTAACACGGCTATCGCCAGCACCTCTAATCAATTAACTTTGATTGATTCTACTGATCCGGCTAATTATGCGTATTTCTCGAAAGAGAGTGCGAGTAATAATTTGTTTTTGTATAATACGATTGTGAAGCAACCGACTAGCACTTGGATAGCTAGAGATTCAAGCAGAGGTTGGTTCAGTGTGGCCATGTCCGCCGACGGCACCAAACAAACAGCCGTAGTTAATGGTGGGCAAATTTATACTTCAGCTGATAATGGAGCAACATGGACAGCCCGAGATTCAAGTAGAGCATGGTGGTATGTTGCCATGTCCGCCGACGGCACCAAACAAACAGCAGTTGTTTATAATGGTGAAATTTATACTTCCATCGACAGTGGAGCAACGTGGACACCTAGAGATTCTAATAGATCATGGCATGGCATTGCTATGTCCGCCGACGGCACCAAACAAACAGCGGTAGTTGGTAGTGGACAAATTTATACCTCAACCGATAGTGGCGTTACCTGGACGCCCAGAGATTCGAATAGAGCATGGTGGTATGTTGCCATGTCCGCCGACGGCACCAAACAAACAGCAATGGTTGATTCTGCACAAATATATAAATCAATTGATAGTGGAATTACTTGGACACCCGTAGGACCAAATCAAAGTTGGCGTTATATTGCTATGTCCGCCGACGGCACCAAACAAACAGCAACAGCCTATAATGGACAAATGTACACTTCAATTGATAGTGGAGCAACTTGGATAGCCAGAGATTCAAGTAGGGCGTGGATGGGCGTGGCCATGTCCGCCGACGGCACCAAACAAACAGCAGTAGTTGACAATGGCCAAATTTACATCTCAACTGATAGTGGCACTACTTGGACGGCAGTAGAATCAAATAGGGCTTGGCGAGGTATTACTATGTCTGTCGACGGTACTAAAACAACGGCTGTAGTCAATGGTGGTCAAATTTACACTTATGCAAGTAATGAAACTAAACAACAAATTGCCATTATTAACTCCAAAACTAGCTCTGACCCAACCGAATACGGCATCAACACTTTCGGCAACACCAACGGTCGCACTGTGTTAGACGGATTATCACTAAGATTTAATATTGGCGGAGTAGAAAAGATGCAATTAAATTCAACTGGTTTAGCGATTGGTACAACCACTGCATCACAAATGTTAACCATCGGTGCAAATACTGGCGCGCAATTCTTAGTCTCAAGCACTGGTGTCGTCACTGCCGGCACTTGGAATGGCTCGGCACTGACCAATACCTACATCGCGTCTAGTTCAATTTGGAATACAACTACAAACACAGTCAACGCGAGTTCATCGAATTGGACTAGCGCATATAATATTATCAACGCCAGTTCAACCAATTGGCAAAATACTTATAATACTGTTAATACCAACACTTGGTTGGCTGATACGGATTTTGCGACTAGTGGTTTGATGGTGCGCACTGCAAATGGCGTTTATACTGGTAGAATTGCCACGGGAACTGCTAATCAAATTGTTGTTATTAATGGCGATGGTGTTAGTGGCAATCCAACTTTTGGATTAGCTAGTGCTGTTTATCTTGGCGCCAGCGGTCGAATTGGAAGTGATAGTAATAATTATGTTGATTTTGGCACTGTGAATCAAATTGGATTTAATACGAATGGCATTTCACGTATGACATTGGATGTTAACGGTTATGTTGGAATCGGCACATCTTCGCCTAGCAATCTTTTGACTGTTGGTGTTGCGAGCGGAGCACAGTTTATTGTGAATAATGTGGGACAAGTTTTGGCTGGCGAGTGGCTGGGCAAGACAATTGATATTGCGCATGGTGGTACTGGTACAAGTACGCCGCCTACAGCAGGTCAATTATTAATCGGTAATGTGGCAGGTGAGTTTGAATATATTTCAACATCATCGCTCGGTATTTCTGGAGAAGGAACTAAATCATTTTTTGTAGGCACTACAACGGCGGTGACGGATGGTAGTTTTGCCACCTCAACTTTAACTGGTTATGTAGCAGCTAATGATATTTGTGCAGCGGAATTTATTGGGGCGCACTTGTGTCGCACTTATGATATTATGCTTACAATAGAACGCGGTAATATTTCTAGTTGGAGTGAAGGTAGTGCATGGATTTCACAAGGTCCTCCTGGGTATACAGCTAATTCAAATGATTGTGGTGGTTGGAAGAGTAGTGCTGAGACGGACCTTGGTTCATTCTGGAGTTTTGATAAGAATAGCGGTGGTGAAGGGTGGTTGACAAATTGTTCAGTCCAAAAACCATTAGCATGTTGTGCTTGGCAGTAAAACGCAGTAAAAGTCCAGTGTTTTTGTAGAAATTTGATAAAATTTCCGTATTGATATATTGTTTTAATTAAGTTAGTATAATAATGAGTCATTCTCATGATAAGTATTTTTATGTTAAAATCTGTAAATAATTTAAACCATAACGAGCATTTAAATAGGAAAAAAGTGTGGATAGTCACGCTTTCTTCTTTTTTATTCGGTTTTGTGTCATCAATTTTATCTTACAATGTTTCTTTTTATTTTCAAGCGGTTTTGAAGAATAATAATGTCAGTGTTTATTACTTATTTATTGATGTAGCGATTTTTGTTCTTCTGTTTAACCTGCATAAGATTATTAATAAAATTGGCCAATCGAACGCCTTGTTTGTTTTTTTGATTGCGAAAATTATTTTTGCCATCATTTTGATAAATTTACCGGTTACCTTCATCGGCTCGATTCTTTTGGTTTTGTATTTGATTGTTGGTAATATTGCTCGAGTAAATTTGGATGTGCTTTTGGAAACTTTTTCAGTTGACCGGATGTCAGGACGAATTCGCGGCTTATTTTTGGCAATTTTTAGTTTAGGGTTTATACTTGGACCAAAATTGGCGATGTCTATTAAAGTGGTTCATGGTTTTTATGGTATTTTTATCACTGTCCTGGCTATTGATTTACTAATTTTTGTTGTTGATTTAATTTGGTTACGAGGAGTTAAGGGCAATGATGAACGTCGTTTGTCAGCGCGACAAATTATTCATGCCTTTTTTCGACACAAAAACTTAAAACGGATTTATTATATCGCTTTCTTGGTGGATTTTTTCTACGCGACGATGATTATTTATACGCCAATATATTTGAATTCAATTGGATTTAGTGATGCTGATTTGGGAAATATGTTTACCTTTATGCTTTTGCCTTTTTTGTTATTACAATATCCAGTTGGGCGTTTGGCAGATAAATATTTAGGAGAAAAGGAATTGATTATTTTTTCTTTATTGATTACGGGATTTTCGGTTGCTTATATTTATTTTTTGGACTCATCCAGTGTATATGTGTGGGGAGCGGCATTATTAATGACAAGGGTGGGCATTTCAATGCTTGAAGTTTTGCGCGATTCTTATTTTTATAAACGAATCTGTGGCAATGATGTGGCCAAGATTGACCTTTTTAGGACTTCAATGGCAACGGCTTATATTGCTTTTGCTTTAATTTCGGTGGTAGTGTTACAATATTATCCAGTCAAGACGGTTTTCTTAATTCTTTTTGTAGCATTATTTACCGGTCTTTGGCCTGCCTTTCGTTTGTTGGATAATAAGGCTGAGTGTGAAATTGGGAAATAAAACAGTATGATATTATTTATATACGGTGAAAATACTTATTTGAGCCGACAAAAATTACAAGAATTGAAGGATAAATTCATTCGCGAGGTTGATCCAACTGGCGAAAATTTAAGCGTGCTCGATGGTACTGTAATTGACTTGGGACGAATTAATGAGGCGATGGCGTCGCAGTCTCTTTTTGTGCGCAAGCGCATGGTGGTTGTGGAAAATATTCTTGCAAATAAGAATAAAACTTTTATTGAGGAGTTGACGGAATATTTACAGAATCAAAAAGAGAGTAATGATAATATTATAATTTTTTGGGATGCTGTTTCTGGTGAAAAACAAAAGGCGAACAAATTATTTAAATTTTTGAGTACGCAAAAGTTTGTGCAACATTTTTTGCCAGTGTCGAATACAGAGGCAACGACCTGGGTAAAAAAGGAGGTGGAAAAAAAAGGGGCGCAAATTACCTTGCAAGTGGCGACACATTTATCTTCTTTGTTTGCTAGCAATCTCTGGCAGTTGAGCTCAGAAATTGAGAAGCTAGTTAACTACAAAAAAAGTTTGAAAGAAAAAGGAGAGACTGTAATTGAATTAAAAGATATTGAGCTAATGTCGCGGGGCGTCGTGGATGAAAATATTTTTGCGATGACGGACGCGATTAGTAATAAAAATAAAAGTTTGGCCCTGGAATTGTTTGAAAAAGAAATCGAAGCAGGCGTGGCGGAGCATTTATTAATTCATATGATTGCGCGACAATTCAAAATATTGATGCAGGTGAGGCAGGCCCTGGATTCTGGTCATAGCTCTCGTCAGATTATTGGTGATTTGAAATTGCATCCCTTTGTGGTGCAAAAAGCGTCGGCGCAGGTGCGGAATTTTAACTTGGACACATTAAAAGATATTTATTTGAAATTGGTGGAGATGGATTATTTATTCAAGACGGGACAGGGGGACTTGGGGAATATGATTAGTTTGTTTATGGCGAAGATATAGATATTTTTTCCATCGTCATCCCCGCGAAGGCGGGGATCCAGGCACCTCGTAGATTGTTTTCAGTATAAGGAGAATTATATAAAAGCTTATAACTTTTTATATAGTTGGGAATTCAAATTCCTTAACTTAAATTTACAAAGCATTATTTATTATTAATGTTTGTATCAAAATTAGTCTCTATAATTATAAATCCAATAATTGTGGCGCCTGGATTCCCGCCTTCGCGGGAATGACAAGTGCAATAAAAAAAATCGCCCTGGTAGTTAACCAGGGCGATTTTTTTATATCTGAGTTATTTTGTTTTCTTTGATGCGTTTAGCATTAATTGCAGTCTAGATTTCTTTCGGTCGCGAGCATTTTTCTTGATTACGCCTTTTTGAGCAGCTTTATCAATTGTTTTTAAAGTTGCTTTTACAACTTCTTCAACTGTCTTGTCTTTTCCGACGATTAATTTTCTAGTTTTTTTTATTTGAGTTTTAAGATCATCCTTAACAAGTTGGTTTCTATGACCTCTTGATTTACTTTTTCTCAATTCCTTGATTGCTGATTTTAGATTTGGCATTTATTTTAAATGTGGACTAGAAAGTCCTTTTTTATTAATTAAATCGCGTGGGTGTTGTTTAAGATAAATTACAACACCTATGGTGCGAGAGCTATTCTATCGTAGCATGTTTCTTTGATTTTTGCAAGACTAGCCATATTATAGAGCTTATTACAATAGCAATACTGATAATTTGCGGGAATCTTAGGCTAAATATTATTGGAGTTTGGTCAATTTTGATGAATTCTAGAGAAAAGCGTAAAATGGAGTATAAAATTAAATAAGTGGCAATAATTATTTCTTCAGCCGTAGTTTTTATTTTATTTTTTCTGACTAAATAATGCAGACTGATTAAGATTAAAAAAATCATTAAATTTCCAAGACTCTCGTAGAGGAAAGTAGGATGAAAAAAATTGTCATAGTAATAATCGGGAACACGATGGATAAAATCGATTGGGATGCCCCAGGGCAGCTTGGTTGGTAAACCGAAAAGTTCTTGGTTAAAATAATTACCCCAACGACCAATAGCTTGGGCGAGGGCGAGACCAGGGGTGATGATGGCTAAAAAGGGTAGAAGGGGAATGGATTTTTTTTTAGTGAGATAAATAGTGGCAGCAAGACCAGCGATGATGGCGCCGTGAATAGCAAGACCGCCTTGCCATATTTTTATAATATTAGCTGGGTGTCCTAGATAGTATGGCCATTCTAATAAAACATCATATGCTCTTCCGCCTAAAATTCCAAAAATAATTATCCAAAAGGAGATATCAATAATGTCGTCTTTGTTAATTTTGTAATAGTCGGCTAATTTGATAATGATATATAGAGCCGATAAGATTCCAAGAACAATAAATAAGCCGTACCAATGGATTTTGATTGGGCCGAGTTCAATTAGAATTGGATTGGGATTGAAGGTGTGTAGGAAATTAAACATATTTATATTTTGTTACTTAATAAAGGAAAAGTCAAGAAAAGAAAAAGCCGCGTCTTATCGATCGCGGCTTGAAATGTTTTGGATTAGGGGTTAATTTTTTGTGCGGACTATTTTTTCAAAATATGCTGGGTCTGGTTCTTGTAAAAGAATAATTCTTCTTGTTTGTTCATCAAACCAGTAAGGTGTTGTGCATTCTGGACAATTAAAGTTTTGACCAAGACCGTAATTGGCGCTTGTATTTATCACGAGCGTGAACTTCTGACCACAAAGACATTGTACTTCCATAATTAATGACTCCTTGTTTTTAAGAAGACAGTGAATTGCAGACATTGTCAAAATAACAACTATAAAGTTATTAAAACTTTGATTGACAATATTGTTGGCCAAATCGGCAATTGCAGTATCGGACTGAAAGATGACTGAAGCTGGAATCTCGTGGCGGTTTAAGGTCATCCAGAATAACATGGCTATACAGCAAAGTGCAATCAGCAGAAAAAGCAGTTTGATGGAATAGTTGATAAAATATGCCCTTACGAGGACTGATTTGTTTATGGTCATCTATTACTCCTCCTTGAGTTATTTAGATATTTAGTATTTATAAAGGGCAATTTGTAATTTTTTTTCTCTTTTTCACACGAAAACGAGAATTATACTGATATTGTGTCATACTTTCGCCAAAATGTCAATACTTGTGTTCTGGGAGGGGGTATTATATAATAATATTAGGTTAAAAAGTAATTTTTGAATATATGTCTAAAAAAAGAATATTTTCCGGCATCAAGCCGAGTGGTGATTTGCATATTGGTAATTATATTGGGGCGATTTCGCAGTGGGTGCCAATGCAGGATGAGTATGAGGCGGTTTTTTGTGTGGTCGATTATCATGCGATTACGGTGATGCAAAAGCCGGAGTTGTTGCGACGACGGATTATTGAAATCGCGAAGATTTATTTAGCCTTTGGAATTGATCCAAAAAAGGCGACAATTTTTCAGCAATCAACGATGACAGAGCATACTGAATTGGCTTGGATATTGAATTGTACGGCGGCACGCATGAGTGACATGAATAAGATGACGCAGTTTAAGGATAAGGCAGGCGAGAACCAGGAGAATGTGAGTGTTGGTTTGTTTGATTACCCAGTTTTAATGGCAGCGGATATAATTTTGTATAACACAGAAATTGTGCCAGTGGGCGATGATCAGTTGCAACACGTGGAATTAGCGCGTGATTTGGCGCGACGCTTTAATCATCATTTTGAGCAAACATTCGTGGTGCCACAAGCGCTTATTCGTAAGGAGGGTGCACGCATTATGGCTTTAGATAATCCGGAAAAGAAAATGAGTAAGAGTGCGGAGAGTGAAGCTGGTTATATTGCCCTGCTTGATAGTCCGGAGAAGGCAGCAAAGAAAATTATGAAGGCAACCACAGACTCGGGCGCGGAAGTTGTTTATAATGTCGAGCAGAAGCCGGGAATTGCTAATTTGTTGACGATTTATTCTTCCTTGACCGGCGAGACGATTGCTAGCTTGGAAAAGAAATATGCAGGCATGAATTACGGACCGTTTAAGAAAGACTTAGCCGAAGTGGTGAAAAATTTCTTAATTAGTTTTCAAGAAAAATATAATCAGATTAGCGACGAAGAAGTGCGTCGAGTTTTGGATGAAGGAGCGGCGAAGGTGCGGCCGATGGCGCAGGAGGTTTTGGCGCGAGCGAAGAAAGTTTTGGGAATGTAAAAATTATTTCAAATTAAAAAACTCGTCCTAAATATCCAGGACGAGTTTTTTTGTATAAATGTATTTTTTAAAAAAAGGGAGGGAGGTATCTCACAAAGCATAGCTTCGTGAGATACCTCCCAGGGTGGGGAATTGAATTTTTGAGACTTTGAGTCGCCCGAAGAATGGTGGCTGAGGGAGGGCCTTTTTTTAGGCGAAAAACAATTCCTTATCAGTATTATGTACTATTCCCAGAAAATGTCAAGAGGTAACTATTAACTCCCTCTCCTTTGTAGGAGAGGGCTGGGGTGAGGTAGAACGGGTGATGAAAATAAGCGGAAATGTCTTTAATAATGCTCCCTCACCCCGTCCCCTTTATTATTAGTTGGACGAGGATTACGTTAACCCTCTCCTGGCGGGGCGAGGGAGAATGAGTTATTAGGCGCGAATTATGCCTAATACCTCATCTCGTCTAACTTCCATGATTTCTTTGGTTCTAGCTTCAAGATTTAGGCGTAATTTTGGTTCAGTATTAGAGCCACGGACATTGAACCAGAAATCAGGGTATTCTATGGTAATGCCATCAAGGCGGTTGAGTTGACCATCGGGATATTTGGCGATGAGAGTAGCGATGACAATATCTTTGTCAGCAACCACGGAGTTGATCTCACCTGAATGAAAATATCTCTTGAAGGGTTTGACAGTCTCGGCGACGGTTTGGCCACTTTGAGAAAAGTATTCTAATAATTTAAGAGTAACAATGACAGGAACTTCAAAACAGCCAATCGGCATATTGAGGAAGAAGTGGCCGCTGGATTCGCCAGCGAAGTAAGCGCCTTCTTTTAATGTTTGTTCTTTGATGAGAGAATGACCAACGCGCGTAACAATCGGGATGCCGCCATTTTCTTCAATTAGGTCTTGAGTGATTTTGCCTGGACGAATGTCGTAGCAAATCTTGGAGCCAGGTTTTTCTTTAAGAAAAATCATCGAGAGAATGCCACGGATGATAGCTTGGTCGATGGCTTGGCCTTCGTTATCAACAAAGAAAATGCGGTCGCCGTCGCCGTCAGTGGTGATGCCGAAATCAGAGCTTGTCTCAAGAACTTTCTTTTTTAAATCTTCTAAATTTTCTTCTTTAAGCGGGTCGGCTTCGTGCGCCGGGAAGGTGCCGTCGAGCTCCCAGTTCATTTTTATTAACTCGCAAGGCAAATGTTTGAATAATTCGTCTAAATATTGAGCGCCCATGCTATTAGCAGTGTCGATGGCGATTTTAATCGGTTTGATATTTTGTAGATTACCGAATTGTAGGTCATGCGCGATTTGATCTTGAAGCACATTGTCCTTTTTGATAACCTGGCCAATTTTGTCACTGGGTGTGAAATTGTTAGCAATGACTTTGTCGCGTAAAATCATCATGCCAGTTTCGCCGCTAACGGGAATAGCTTTGGAGCGGGTTATTTTGAAACCATTGTATTCGCCTGGATTATGAGATGCAGAAACAATAATACCGCCATCGTAATTATAATTGGCCACGGCAAAATAAAATGTCGGAGTTGAGGCAAGACCGATGTCGATGACATTAGCACCAGCTTCCGTAAGACCTTTGATTAGGGATTCTTTTAATTGGGGTGAAGATAGGCGCATATCTTCACCGACAACAATTTGTAAATCATTCTGAAGACCATCTTCACGACGTAATTCTACATAGGCTTTGCCAAGACGATAGGCTACCTCTTCGCTTAGTTCTGTTCCATAGATACCGCGAATGTCGTAGGCTTTAAAAATACCTGGGTTTATTTCCATAAAATTTTGTTAGTGATTTATAGCCTTATTATATCATTTTGACCGGCTTATTGACAAATATTTATTTCTGTGCTATAGTTGCATTAAGTGAGTTGTTCATTTTAATATAATTATAAGGAGGGAAAAATGATTCAAGATACTATGCGAGCAATAACCGCCGATGAGGTTTACAAGAAAATCAGGTCGGCTTTAGCAGGCTATATAAAGGCGAATGGTGCTATGGGAAGAGGTCGTTCAATTGACGTTCATATCAAGAACGATACCTATATGAAGTATTTGCCAACGGGCAATACGGATATCATTGTGGACATTCCTGCAACGGGGGCACAAAAAAGAAGTTGGCAGTATTGTTTCCGCCTTGCAGATTGTGATATTGAAAAAAGAATTGCAAAATTCACGGCGAGAAAAGTGGACAGAGTTTAATGTTTGAATTATTAACGAGCGGTTTCTGGATGAAACCGCTTTTATATTTGCAGAAATCACATATTTATTGTAAGTTAGAGTTATGAATGAGCAACAACGAAAAGCGATTACTGAGATTTTAAAAAAGCCGATTAAAACTGCGGCTGATTTGATGTTGGCAAAAAGAGATGCGGCGACTAAGTATGGTTTGCCGATTTTTGCGAACTCACAAGTCTTGGAGGTTTATCGTGAAATGATAGTGGCTGGTAAAATAAAAAAATCAGATATTTTGGATAAGGTTTTGCGGAAGCGGGGTGTGCGCACTATGTCGGGAATTGCGCCAGTGGCGGTTTTAACCAAGCCTTTTCCTTGCCCTGGTAATTGTGCTTTTTGTCCGACTGAAAAAGATGTGCCACAGAGTTATCTCTCAAATGAACCGGCGGTGATGCGGGCGATTCGCTGCGATTACCATCCCTATGTGCAAGTACAGGATCGTTTGCGCGCCCTGGAAGCGAATGGACATGAGCCGACGAAGATTGAGTTGATTGTGATTGGAGGGACGTGGTCAGTCTTGCCGACGAATTATAAGTTTTGGTATATTGCCGAATGTTTTCGAGCGGCCAATGATTTTCAGTTGAAAATTGAAAAGCATAAAAAACAAACGTATAAAGAAAATTTAAAAATTGATAAGGTTAAAGAGGATTTGTATCGAGAACAGAAACGAAATGAAAAAGCGAAATATAATTTGATTGGCATTACATTAGAAACTCGTCCAGATTATATTAATCAAAAAGAACTTTTGGAAATGCGGGAGCTTGGTTGTACGCGGGTAGAGTTGGGAGTGCAGGCAATTGATGATGAAATTTTGAAAAAAAATAAACGCGGTCATGGTGTGGCGGCGATTGCGGAGGCAACGGCGCTGTTGCGTGGTTTCGGTTTTAAGATTACTTATCACCTGATGCCTGGTTTGCCGGGAGCGACCTCAAAGCGCGACTTGGAAATGTTTAAACAATTATTTACCGATGCGCGTTTTCAACCAGATCAGATTAAATTTTATCCAACCGTCGTGACGAAAGGTAGCCTGATGTATCGTTGGTGGAAGCAAGGAAAATATAAGCCATATGAAGATGAAGAATTGCAACAATTAATTATTGATTGCAAGGCAGTGGTACCAAAATACGTGCGCGTGATTCGTTTGATTCGCGATATTCCTGGAGAATCAATTATTGCAGGAAATCGTATTACGAATTTGCGCCAGATTATGAAAGATAAGGGATTGCAGTGCAACTGTATTCGTTGTCGCGAGGCAAAAGACGCACTAGTAACTAAATATCAATCATCAGTTATTAATTACGAAGCCGGAACTGGTCAAGAATATTTCTTAAGCATTGATTCGCTTGATAAAAAAACACTTTATGGTTTTTGTCGTTTGTATATTTCCGAAGCAATTGGCGTGATTCCGACTTTGGACAAGGCGGCAATTATTCGAGAGCTGCATGTGTATGGAGAATTAGTGTCCGTGGGAGCGGAAACAAAAGTTCAGCATACCGGCTTGGGTAAGCAATTGATTTTAACGGCGGAGAAAATAGCCAAGGAGAGTGGTTGTCAAAAAATGGCGATTATTTCCGGAGTGGGAGTGCGTGGATATTATCGGAAGTTGGGATATAAATTGAAAGATACTTATATGGTGAAAAATATTTAGTACTTTCGTCATTCCCGCGAAGGCGGGAATCCAGGCACCTCGAATTCCTTTTTTAGAACTAAACGAGTTAAAATAAAAAAAAGATTGTCTATTTGTATAGACAATCTTTTTTTGAGATAAATTACTATAATTTTTTAATTCATCTACCGTGGAACCTGGATCCCCGCCTTCGCGGGGATGACGGAGGAAGTTTATTGTACCGGGTTAACAGTTCCAGATTTGGTTTTGTCAGCATCTTGACCGATGACGAGGATGAAGTCTGGTTGTTCTTGTTCTTCTTTGGTTTTTTGGTTGATGTCTTCAACTAGCCACTCTGGCAAACCAAGGGCGACATTGGCGCCAGTTTTTTCTTTAAGAATTTTTAGGGATTCTTCTTTTTCTCCAAAGGTTAAATCGTAGATAACGGATTTTTGGAAATTTTGTTTCCCACTGTTGCCGAGTTTAATAACCTTAAAGCCGTATTTTTCAATGTCTTGCGCTTTTTCAGAAGCGAGACCGTTGATCCAAGTGCCGTTGTAAACCTCCACCTTGGCGTTGTCCTTGATAATTGTATCAGTTATTTCAGTTGGCATGTCATTGAAGATGTTGTTGGCAAAATATTGAATCTCTTTAAAGTCGCCACTTCTTGGTTCAAGGATATAAGCGCCGCTTTCACCTCGGCCGTTAATCAGTAGGCCGTTAGGGCCGTTATCAATGACACTGCTTTTCATATTGCTGGAGTCAATCTCTTTGGCCATATCCCAGAATTTAAGAATTTCCCAGACTTTTAAATTGGTATCGATGTGATCACTTAGTTCATTGATGATATCCACAATGGTCATTGGTTTAAATAGCATGTCTTTGGATAGAACTTTTTCTTTGACAGCAGCGATGATTTTTTGTTGTCTTTTAGCACGGGCAAAATCAGAACCTTCAACGCCATAACCGTGACGAGAACGGGCATATTTCAAAGCAAGACTGCCATCCATGGTTTGGATGCCTTTGTCAAAATGCAGGTGTTCATAGCGAGAAGCATAATTGGCTGCGTCCTCATTACCAAGAACTGGATAAGAATAATCGTCAAAAGTATTCTCAACGTCAATAGTGACGCCTCCGATTTTGTCAACGACATTAATAAAGCCTTGAAAGTCAACACGGACATAGTAATCAATTGGTAGGTTTAAAATATCGCCAATAGCTTGACAGGTCGCCAAACCACCGCTACCTTTTTTATCTTGTTCGGCGTAGGCATTAATGGAGTTGATTTTTTTCCAACCCATATTTTCAATCGGTACAACCAGGTCGCGAGGAATGGAAATCATGGAAACTTTATTGGTTGATGGTTGGATGCTGTTTAACATGATTGTGTCAGTTAAAAGACCGCCACTGTGATTTTTGCCACCGATGCCAAGGAGGAGGATATTGATACGATCATTTTTTTCACCTTTTAATTCACGATTAGCGCTTTCGGCTAATTGTTTGATTTGCTTAACCATCGGTAAGCTGGAAAACCAAGAGCCAGTGCCTTTTTCCGACATCAAAACTTGGCTGGAAAAAACAATCCCAACGGTTACAAAAAAAACTGATAAGTAGATGAAGAATTTGGTAATATTTTTTAATTTTTTGGATTTTTTAATTACTTTTTCTTGAGACGGTTCACTACTTGTCGCCTTCTCATCAAAATTTTGCTCATTATTAGTCATAGATGTTTATACTTGTATAAATTTTATTAAATGGAGATTTTATTATACAATTTTATTTTCAATTTGGCAAAAAGTCTGTCAATTTAATTTCACTTGATTAATATTAGAAATATCGTTAAGATTAAGTTAGATTTAAATAAATTTTTAAAATAATTAATTTTATGCCAACTTATCAAAATCTACAAAAAAATGATCCAGAAGTTTTTGCAGCGTGTGAGCACGAAGCGGAGCGTCAGCGGGACGAATTGGAAATGATTGCTAGCGAGAATTATGTCTCACAGGCGGTCTTGGAGGCGATGGGAACAGTGCTGACGAATAAGTATAGTGAAGGTTATCCGGGTAAGAGATATTATGGTGGTAATAAGTGTATTGATGAGGTGGAGAATATTGCGATTGAGCGAGCAAAGAAACTTTTTGGCGCTGAGCATGTGAATGTGCAGGCTTTGTCTGGGTCGCCGGCGAATGCGGCAGTGTATTTTGCTTTTCTAAAACCGGGCGATAAAGTCTTGGGATTGAAATTGGATCACGGCGGACATTTGTCTCATGGTCATCCTGTGAATTTCTCGGGCATGCTTTATAATTTTGTGCAATATGAAGTGGATGCGACGACTGGTAAGATTGATATGGAAGCAGTGCGTGAGATTGCGTTGCGGGAAAAACCAAAAATGATTGTCGCTGGTTACTCGGCTTATTCACGCGAGATTGAATGGCAGAAGTTTAAAGAGATTGCGGACGAAGTTGGCGCTTTTACTTTTGCGGATATTGCCCATACGGCTGGTTTGATTGCGGGTGGACAGATGGAAAATCCAGTGCCGATCTTCGATGTAGTCTCAACTACTACTCACAAAACTTTGCGTGGACCACGCGGGGCGATGATTATGTGTAAAGAACAATTTGCGAAACAAATTGATAAGGCAGTTTTTCCAGGTATGCAAGGCGGACCCCATGATCACATTAATGCAGCAAAGGCAGTGGCTTTTGGTGAGGCGCTACAACCAGAGTTTAAAGAATATGCCAAGCAAGTAATTGTGAATGCACAAACCTTATCCGAAGAAATGATCAAAGCTGGCTTCCGCGTAATGTCTGGTGGAACCGATAATCACTTGATCGTCGTTGACATGACGAGCAAGGGCTTAGCTGGTAAAGAAGCGGAAGTAGCGCTTGATAAAGTTGGTATCTCAGTTAGTCGTTCAACAATTCCTAATGATCCGAATCCGCCGATGAATCCATCGGGAGTACGTTTTGGAACAGCGGCGATTACTACACGAGGCATGAAAGAGGATGATGTGCGCGTGGTAGCGGGATTGATTGTGAAAGCGATTGAGAATCGGGAAGATGAGAGTGTTTTGAGTAAGATTAAGAAAGAAGTGAAGGGGATGTGTGAACAATTTAAAATTTAAAAGTGCAAACTGAAAATTTAAAAAAGCCATTCCCTGCAGGAGTGGCTTTTTGTGTTTTTGACAAAATCACTTTTAACTGGTACGATTTTCAGTAATTAATACATTATTTATATATATGTCAAAAATAATAAACGGCCGAGTGTTGGCTGAGAAAATTAAGGATCAGATCGTTTTAGATATCGAGGCGCTTTGCCAGGCTTCTAAATTGGTCGAACGCCGACCGAGTTTGGCGATTATTTTGGTGGGCGAAAGAGAAGATTCAAAGATTTATGTGCGCTTGAAAGAGCAGGAGGCGAAGAAGGTGGGGATTGATACTCATACATACAAGATGGATGCGAGTGTGCCCGAGGCGGATATTTTGCAGATGATTGAGTTTTTGAATAAAGATGAAGAGGTGGATGCGATTTTGGTGCAGTTGCCTTTGCCTGATGGTTTTGATGCAGATAAGATAATCAAGGCGATCGACCCGGCTAAGGATGTAGACGGCTTTCATCCGGATAATTTGGAAAGTCAAAAGGTGGTGTCACCAGTTTTTGCGGTGGTTGTAGAAATGTTGGAAAGTATTAAATATGACTTGAATGGTAAAAATGTTTGCATCGTTGGTAATTCAGATATCTTTGGTAATAATTTAGCGAAAATTTTAGAACGTCTTGGGGCGAAGGTGGTCGTGAAAAAAGCAGATGATGCAGATTTGTCAGCGGCGACAACTCAAGCCGATGTTTTGATTACGGCGATTGGCAGGGCGAATTTTATTAAGAAAGAAATGATTAAGGAGGATGTGGTGGTGATTGATATCGGGATTGAGAAAAAAATGAAACATGTTTACGGCGATGTGGACTTTATCGATGTCCAGGACAAGATCGGTTTTATTACGCCAGTGCCGGGCGGTGTCGGTCCGATGACGATTGCGATGTTGTTTCGGAATGTGGTGGAGTTGTATAAGAGGAATAAGAAATAGATAATTGAAGATTTTAAAATCCCTGTTTGTAATGAATGGGGATTTTTTGTTTGTCATTCTGGAGCGAAGCGATAGAATCTTCAACTGTTTAAAAAAAAGAAAGATTATAAAATATTCTACTTTTAAACATCGGAAGATTCTATCAGTCGTTTCACTCCTTCCAGAATGACAGACTATAGCTTGACTTTTTGATATATAGTGGGTATATTTCATTTAATTAAAACATTGCTCATTTTATCAATAATAAAGATCTTTGGAGGAAAAAATGGAAAATAGTGAGAGTGAGAAAGTATTGGCATTGCCTTTATTGCTTGGTTCGCGATCCATGGTTCATCGTGACTTTGATGAATTTGGTAATGAATACAACGCAAATGGCTATGCTCCAATGTATTTTGATTATTCTGGCGAAAAGTGTCTTGATTTTAACGAAGTTTTGGATACTGTTAAGCGCCACGTCGAAGAGATGCTCACAGGTTCAGAAAATCTTGTCGCAATATTTTTAATATTGTCGGGGGCACCTGCTCAGAATGTAGAAGAAGTAATGCAATTTGTTAGCGAAGTAAAAAAAGAGGGAAAAATTATTGTTTATCCCATAGTATGGGGTGGCGGCACGGATTTAGAAATTGTAAAATCCAGTTATGCAGCCGATATATCTCTGAATATGGATGCGCCGTCTGCCGGAGCAAGCAGATTAGCCTCTTTTATTCAAAGAGTGTTGGGTTACGATTTACCGTCTGGTATTTTTCCGAACTATGAGATGGGCACAATAATTAATATGGCAAATCATATTAATCACGAGAATTTTAATTTCATGAACTTAAAAGAGGGATCATTTCCTAAATATCCATTCAGGGATGGCAAGCCTCATTTTCCAGTTTTGTTTGTTGAAATTGAATGCCCAAGGTGTAGTGGAAAAAGAAATGTTTCGCGTCATGATATAGATGAGTCCGGCAATGTCAAGTTGATGTGTCATTATCCCTGCGGTGAAGAATTTATTATTCTCGGTGCTGAAGAAAAATTTGACCCGTGGCCTGAATATAGACACACGCTTGGAAAAAGCATTTTTCAAGATTTGTGAAATCTTCGTTAATCCCTAAGTTGAAAAGACTTGGGGATTTTTTTATTTAGAAAATATATGGTTATTATACTCCCTCGCCCCGGCAGGAGAGGGAAAAAATGCGAAGATTCTATCACTCCGCCTACGCTTCGTTCCAGAATGACATATTATTTTGACTTTAACCACGATTCTTGCTAAATTGTAAAAATGCAAGAAACAAGTACTCAATTTAAAAATAACAAACAACAAGTGCAAGAGCTTTTGAAGTTACACTATGGTTTTGATAAATTTCGTCCGGGTCAAGAAAAGGCGATTGATGCTATTTTGCAGGGGAAGAATACGATTGTGATTATGCCGACTGGTGGGGGTAAGTCTTTGATTTATCAATTACCGGCTTTGGTTTTGGAGGGCGCGACGATTGTGGTGTCTCCTCTTATTTCTTTGATGAAAGACCAGGTCGATAGTTTGCAGACGGTCGGGATTCCGGCGACTTTTATTAATTCGACGATTAACCAGGCGGAGAGTTTGAAACGATTGGATGATATTAAGCAAGGATTTATAAAACTTTTGTATATTGCCCCGGAGCGTTTTTATGATCAGGCTTTTGTGAAGGCTTTGTCGGAAATTAAAGTATCTTTGTTTGCGATTGATGAAGCGCACTGTATTAGTCAGTGGGGACATGATTTCCGTCCGAGCTATACGCGTTTGCAAAGGGCTATTGAACTGATGAATCATCCGACCGTGGTGGCTTTGACGGCGACGGCGACGCCAGAGGTGAAGGGCGATATTGTGAAGCAATTGGGATTGACTGATCCGGAGATGATTGTGACTGGGTTTGCGCGCCCGAATTTGCAATTTGGCGTGGCGAAGGCGAGTGAGGGTGAAAAGACGCAATATGTTATTGATGCGGCGATGAATTTAACTGAGGGCGTGGGGATTGTTTATGTGAGTACGCGAGCACGCGCGGATGCAGTGGTCCAGGCTTTATTAGAAAATGATATTGACGCGGCAGGTTATCATGCGGGCATGGAAGCAGCAGAGCGCAAGATGGTGCAGGATGGTTTCATGACTGGCTCAACAAAGGTGATTGTGGCGACAAATGCTTTTGGTTTGGGAATTGACAAGTCGGATACGCGTTTTGTGATTCATTATGATATGCCTGGCACCGTCGAGGCTTATTATCAAGAAGCGGGTCGAGCCGGACGAGACGGCAAGCCAAGTTTTTGTTTACTTCTTTATAACTCACGCGATCGACATCTGCACGAATTTTTTATCAAAGGCGACAATCCGCCCGTAAATATGATCTCAGAAATTTACAGTGTCTTATTAAATCACGAAACTGATTCGGTTTTGATTACATATAGCGAACTAGGAAAGATGTTATCCGAAAATATGCCGGAAATGGCGGTGGGCACAAGTATTAAGATTTTGGAAAAAGAAGGTCTGATTTTTAAATCAAAAGAAAAACAAACTAATGCGTATTTTAAATTATTAGTCGAAGACGAAGAGGCCTTGAAACGATTTGGCACGCGCTCAAAAAAGCCGTTAGAAATGTTTCAGAAGATTCGCGCAAAATATCAAGATGATTTAAAAGAGGGCGCGGAAATCAGCATCGTAGAAATGGCAGATTTTTTGGAAATCAAAAAAGACGCTTTAACTAGATTTATCAAAAAAATGACCGAACTGGGAATCATGGAATACACCCCACCTTTTCGAGGTACGGAGATCAAGATTCTGAAAAGAATGGATCCCTACGAAATTGATATAGATACTACGGCAATGAAAGAGAAAAAAGACCGTGCTTACGAAAAATTAGACAAAATGGAAAGCTATGTCCATTCCTACCAATGTCGGCAAAAATATATTTTGAATTATTTTGGCGATAAAGACGCGGCTGTTTGTGAGAAATGTGATATTTGTTTGACCAATGTCAATCGTCCGAAGAAAAGAGAATTGCCAAAACGGGATTACTTGGGCAGTTTTTAAAAATACGAATTAAAAAAAGCCGGTCATAATGATCGGCTTTTTGGTTTGCAATTTATTTATATCCCTTCGTTTTCATCCTTTTCTGAGTTTCTACTAATTTTATTAATTCTTCATCTGTGATAGTAAAAGAACCGTTTCGCGATGCTATGTATTTTGTTGGTTTTCCGTCATCGCCACAAGTCGGTCCAAGGCCATACATGAGCTGATAAGTTTGACAATTGCGACAACCACCACTCCTCTCCTTTGCGCCACACCAGCAATCACTCCACGGTTTTCCGCCACATACTTGTGCCACTACCTCACCCAATTCTGAATAAGACATGGTTTATCCTTTAAGTTTATGGTTGATAAAGATGATGTTTAAGGATATAATGGTTTTTTAATTTCGCATATAAATTTTATTTAAAGGAGCATATAAAGACTTTAAGTTATATTAGGTATTTAGTCAAGATTAGCAACTTTACAAGAACAAATCTTTATGTTAGGATTTGATTATAAATAAATAATTTATAAATTCTGATTGTGAGGGGAGGCGAGAACGGTGGTATATTGGGTTAAAAGTATTTAAAGTTAGAAAAAAAATGATGAGAAATTACACTTCATTTAATAACAAAAACAACGGTAGAATACTGAAAAAAATGCAAACCAAATAATATTTTGGTGATTTTTGTTTGACTTCAAATAAACCTAATCTCTTCTGATAAAGCCCCCGAGCAATAGAATAATATCGAATATGGAAGTATATTTAATTTCGGTAGTTCTGATTGTGGGTGCTTTTTTTGTTGGCTCTTGGTTTCGTCAACAAAAAGCAACAACCGCTCAGAAGAATGCCGAGGAGCATGTTGAGAAAATTGTTTCCGAGGCGAAGGCAAAACAAAGTGAGGTGCTATTGCATGCTCAGGAAAAAGCCTTAAAGATTATTGAGGATGCTAAACAAGATGAGAAAAAGCGTCGTCAGGATATGAATGACCTACAGGGTCGTTTAGAGAAAAGAGAAAACCTATTCTCGCAAAAATTATTAGAACTAGAAAGCAAGCAACAAAGTCTTTATGACAAAGTGGCTAAAGTAGAAGAGGCTAAGGAGAAAATCAAAGAAATTAGACAAGAGCAACTAGATAAATTGCAACAAATCGCTGGTTTAAGCAATGAAGAGGCTAAAGAAATTCTTTTGAAGAATATTGAAGAAAAGGTGCAGGATGAGTTATTGTCTCGTATGCGCAAATTGGAAAATGATGCCTCTGACGTTTGGGAAGTGAAGGCCAAGGAAATTATGGCGAGCTCGATGCAGAGATTGGTGTCGAAGTTTACTCCGGAAATTACTACCACGATAGTAGAATTGCCGAGTGATGAAATGAAGGGACGCGTCATCGGTCGTGAAGGTCGTAATATTAAAGTGATCGAACAATTGACCGGTACGGAAATTGTCGTTGATGATACGCCAAATGTAATTACGATTTCTGGTTTTTCTGGTATTCGTCGTCACATTGCGAAACGCGCTTTGGATTATTTAATTCTTGACGGTCGTATTCATCCAACCAAGATTGAAGAAGCAATCGAAGAAGCGAAGAAAGGTTTGGCAATGGATATCAAGAAAGCCGGCGAAGATGCTTTGTTTGAAATCGGCGTCACTGGCTTCGATCCAAAATTGGTACAAGTTATTGGTCGCTTGAAATATCGTTCCAGTTATGGACAAAATGCTTTGCGCCATTCACTTGAAGTGGCCCACCTATCAGCGATGATTGCAGAGGAATTGGGAGCAGATGTGACTTTGGCGAAGAAAGGTGGTCTTTTACATGATATTGGTAAGGCAGTTGACCACGAAGTGAAGGGAACTCATCCTGAAATCGGTCGCGATATTGCCAAGAAGTTCGGTCTGCCACAAGAGATTATTGATCCGATTGAAACTCATCATGATGATAAGCCAAGAGGTTTGATCTCTGTGATTGTGAAAGTAGCGGATGCCATCTCCTCAGCGCGCCCAGGCGCCCGTAGCGATTCATATGAAAGATATTTGCAACGCTTAGAAGAATTGGAAAACATTGCTAATGGCTTTGCAGGCGTTGAGAAAACCTACGCGATTCAAGCTGGACGTGAAGTAAGAGTGTTTGTAACACCAGAAGATATCAATGACCTACAAGCGCATGACCTAGCTCGTGACGTGGCCAAGAAGATTGAATCAGACTTGAAATACCCGGGTGAAATTAAAGTAACCGTGATTAGAGAAATGAAAGTAACTGAATACGCACGCTAAAATTATTTATTGAACAAAAAAAGATAGCCATCATGGCTATCTTTTTTATTTGTGCAAACATTAGTATATTTATTTGCATACTTTTTTATTATTTGTTATACTGCTATTAAGTAATTAAAATCGTTAATTAATAGTAGGAATAATATAGGTTGATATCTTAATCTTCTTATTATCCTTACTTATATAAAAATATGAACAAAGCTGCATTAATTGAGCGCATTGCTACTCAATCAGCCGTTTCAAAAAAAGATGCCGAAGGCATGCTTGATTCTTTGGTTGATATCATTATTAGCGAACTAAAAGCTGGCAATGAAGTGACTATTACTGGTTTTGGTACTTTCTCACCAAGAATCAGACACGCAAGAGGTGGTGTTAATCCTCAGAAGCCAACTGAGCGAATTACTATTCCAGAGGTAAAAGTGGCTAAGTTTAAGACTGGTAAGACTTTGAAGGATGCTTTGAAGGCAGCGTAAGATAATTTTCGTGAAATATAAGATAAGCCATTCTTTCCAGAGTGGCTTATTGCTATTTAGCTAATATTGGGTAAATATTATTTGGAAATTTACTATTATTTCAATCTTGACTTATTTTGAATAATGTTATAATATATATTCTATAATTCATATCGAGATTATCAATAGAACACAAGCGTTCTATTTTTATGGTTATGGAGTATTAGCTCCTAACCATACAAAAAAGCCTTTGGCTTTTTATAAATTGCTAAAATTAATTTTAAATATATGGCAGACAATGCAAAAACAACTCAAGAAGAGGCAACAACCGAAAAATTCCCGGAATTAAAACCAGGCATGACTATTCGTGTTTTTCAAAAAATCAAAGAATTAAATACTAAGGGTGAGGAAAAAGAAAGAACTCAGTATTTCGAAGGCATGATTATTGGCATGAAACATGGTAAAGAGATCGGTGGCACAATTACAGTAAGAAAAATTTCTGACGGCGTGGCTGTTGAGAAAATCTTCCCTTTAAACTTGCCAACAATCGAAAAGATTGAGGTGAAGAGAATTGCTGAAGTTAGAAGAGCAAAGTTGAACTTCTTGAGAGATGGTTACAAAAAGAAATTTAAGGAGAAAATTATTTCTACTAAGAAATAAAATTTGATTTAGTTTCGTTGATAGGTTATAATTTGGATAGATCTGGTCTACTAGGATGATGTCGCAGTGCTGGAATTGGTAGACAGGTCAGCTTGAGGGGCTGGTGTCCGTAAGGACGTAAGGGTTCAAATCCCTTTTGCGACACAAATTTGGGTGAATAGCTCAGCTGGTTAGAGCATCTCGTTTACACCGAGAGGGTCCAGGGTTCGAATCCTTGTTCACCCACAGATAAAAAGAGAATCTTAATTAAGATTCTCTTTTTTTGTTTTTTTTATTATTATGATATAATTAAATAAAGATAATTAATTAAATTGTAAAATTTATGCAAATTCTACTTCGTTGGTTATTGTCCGCCTTGGCGATAATAATCACAGCTAAATTAATTCCTGGTATTCAAATCGCGAGTTTTTGGGCGTCTTTGTGGGTGGCTCTTATTTTGGGTTTAATTAATGCAGTTATCAGGCCGATTTTGATTTTGATAACTTTGCCGATAAATATTTTTACCTTAGGTTTGTTTACTTTTGTGATCAATGGCTTGTTGGTATTATTGGCGTCGAGTATTATTAAGGGTTTTGCGGTGCAAGGATTTTGGGTGGCGGTTTTGTTTAGTATGGTTTTGTCAGTGATTAGTTATTTATTAAATCAATTTTTAATTAAGTAATAATATTTATGAAAGAAAATTTTAATTTTAAACAAGAAATACCCAAAGGCGTAGACGCCGAGAATGATGTAGAGGTTGAGGATGATGTTATAGAGGAGGCGGCTCTTAAATATGGAATTAAAGCAAAATTGCCCAACGTGGGCACACCAGCCTATGATAGATTGGTAGCAATTAGCGAAGGTTATGCCAAGGAATTTCTTCGCACTGATGTTTCAGTATTAGCGAGAACAGTCCCAAGAATTAGAAGAATTAGTGAAAGCGAAAGAAGAATATTTCATAATCAGTTATGTTTAATGTTGTTCGGTACTGAACATAAGGACACTAGTCCAAATGACAAAGATAGAGCATCACGTTTTTCGTTATACGTAAGTGGCAATGAGGACCAGATTGATTTTTAGTTTTATTGTAATCCTAAATAGCAGGCGACGATAGCGGCGGTTTCGCCACGGAGAGTTAACTTGCCAAGCGATACTTTTTTAAAGGTGTCGCTTTTTTTTATTTCAGCAACTTCAGAAGCAGACCAGCCGCCTTCGGGGCCGACAAAGAGGCCGATTTTATTTTCTGTCAATTTGATTTTATTTAGCGCTTCGCCGTCAAGGTGAAAGAAAAGATTGACTTGGTTGGCTTGGGCGTGGGCGAGGGCATCTTTAAACTTCATTGGTTCGGTGATGGTAGGTAGAATGCCGCGGCCGGATTGTTCGCTGGCTTCCTTGATGATTTTTTCGAGGCGTTCAGTTTTGAGACCGGTTTTGATAGTGCGCTCACTGATGACGGGGACGATTTGTTTGATGCCGATCTCGGTGGCCTTTTGAATGACGAGCTCGAAGTTTTCTCTTTTTAGAATAGCGAGATAAAGCGTGACGTCTTTAGTGTATTCATTCTTGTTCGCTTCAATGCTGATGATTTTAACCACGACCTCATCCTTTTTTATTTCCAAGATTTCTGTTCTAGCTTCTGTGTTTTGACCATTGCCCAGGAAAATAGTATCGCCGATTTTGAAACGCAAAACATTTTTAACTTGGTTGGTAAATTCTTTATCTTTGATGATTAATGTTTTATTGTCGAAGTTGAAATTGCCAATAAAGAGGTATTTTTTCATAAAATAATTTTAGGATTAATTACCTTCCATTATAGCTGATTGAGCAGAAATTTCAATCCCGAGTGCTTGGGAAATAATTTGCCAAATAGCTTGACCTTTTTGCGTATTAGTTTATTATTTGAGTAGAGGTTTTTAAAATTTTACTGAATTTTAGAAATTAATTTTCGATCTTTGAAATTATAAAAAAAGGAGAATGGTTATGTGTGGAATTGTGGGTTATATCGGACCAAGACAGGCTCGTGAAATTATTTTAGATGGATTAAAGAGGTTGGAGTATCGAGGTTATGATTCGGCTGGATTAGCAGTTGTGACTTCGAATGGCATTGAGTGTGTCAAAGAGGTTGGTCGAGTGGCGAGTCTTATTAAGAAAACGGAAACCATCAAAGGATGTCTCGAAGGTTTTGTTGGTGTCGGTCACACGCGTTGGGCAACTCACGGCGCGCCATCAGAAAAAAATGCGCATCCGCATTTTGATTGCAAGAAGAATGTTTTTTTAGTTCACAATGGTATTATTGAAAATTATCAAGAACTGAAAAAATCGCTCGAAGTAGCCGGTCATATTTTTGTGAGCGAAACCGATACGGAAGTTATTGCTCATTTGATTGAGGAGTATCTCGTCAAATATGACATTACAACAGCTTTCAGAAAAGCGATTAGGAATTTGGTCGGCGCCTACGCAATCGTAATGATTTGCAATGGCGAACCGGATAAAATCTTTGTAGCTCGGCACGGCAGTCCGGTGGTAATCGGAGTTGGTGATAATGAAAGCATTATCGCATCAGGAGAAGAGGCGATTGTGCAGTACACCAGGAAGATTTTGCGTCTCAAGGACGGTGAAATTGCAATTGTTGAGGCGGGAAGATATGAAATCTTCAGTCTCGATAGCATCTCTGTCGAAAGAGACACAGAACATACTTCTCTCGAAATTAGCGATATTGAGAAAGGTGGTTTTCCTCATTTTATGCTCAAAGAAATAATGGAACAGCCGAATTCAATCACAAACGCCTTGCGCGGGCGGATGAATATGGATGATGGCATAGCGGTGTTTGGTGGCTTTCAGGATAATAATGATCAGCTGAGAGAGGTTGATAATATTTTAATCGTTGCCTGTGGCACGGCTTATCATGCCGGTCTAATCGGTGAGTATATGATTGAAAGCCTTGCGGGCATTCCGGTTAAGACTGTTACTGCTTCGGAATTCCGCTATCGCCCGATGATTACGAATGACAAGTCGCTTGTATTGGTCATTAGCCAGTCCGGTGAAACAGCAGACACTTTGTTTGCTGTTAATGAGACAAATCAGCATGGCTGCTTAACAGTCGGCATAGTAAATGTTGTTGGCTCGTTGATTGATCGTGAGGTGAAAGCTGGTGTGCACAATCATGCTGGTCCGGAAATATCAGTGGCTTCAACAAAGGCCTTTACGTCACAAGTTGCCATTTTGGTCTTGGTGACAATTTATCTTGCCCGTCAGCGAAAGATGACAGCGGTTGAAGCGCAAAATATCTTTCACGAACTGCAAAGTATTCCTGAGAAGGTGAAGGTTGTGCTGGAGCTGAATGATGCCGTTAGGGCTTTGGCGCAAAAATATAGCCGAACTGAAAATGGCAATCAAACAGAACACTTTGCTTATATCGGCAGAGGGTTTAATTACCCGACTGCCCTCGAAGGAGCTTTGAAGTTGAAGGAGATTTCTTATATCCACGCTGAAGGTTATCCGGCTGGAGAACTGAAACATGGTTCGATTGCTCTAATCTGCAATGACTTTCCGACGATGGCAATTATTCCGCGTGATGCTCTGTATGCAAAAAACAAGAGCAGTATCAAAGAAATAAAGGCCCGTGATGGCAAAATTATTGCTATTGCTACCGAAGGTGATGAGGATATTATTGAATTGGTTGATGATGTAGTATTTATCCCTTCAACATTGGATATTCTTTATCCCATTCTCGTAACCATCGTGACTCAATTATTTGCCTATCACATGGCGGTAATTTTGGGTAGAGATGTTGATAATCCAAGAAACTTGGCGAAAAGTGTTACCGTGGAGTAGAAAAACAACCCCTGTCGAATTTGACAGGGGTTTTTGATTTTTAATAATGTAAGTGGTATATTAAATAGGTAAATTGAACCAATTTTTTATGCGTCAAATAGCTGATTTTCATATTCATTCTCGATATTCCCGAGCTTGCTCGCGGGACTTAACCTTAGCTAATATTGCTAAAACGTGCCTGATAAAAGGAATTGATATTGTGGGGACGGGCGATTTTACGCATCCCGCTTGGTTCAAATCGATTAAGGATGAACTGGTTGAGATTGGGAGTAGCGGTCTTTATAAATTACAGGAAGATGATAATGGTGTGAAGTTTATTTTGAGCACCGAGGTGGCTTTGATTTATAAGCAGGGCGGACGAGCGCGACGGATTCATATTGTGATTCATGCGCCGAATGTAGTAGCGGTCCAAAAGCTGAATGATTTTTTGGGTAAGCATTATAATATTCGTTCGGATGGTCGTCCGATTTT
Organism: Patescibacteria group bacterium; assembly: GCA_018897195.1. NCBI lineage: Bacteria > Patescibacteria group bacterium. The sequence goes on along the minus strand of JAHILH010000005.1, from coordinate 167,230 downwards.
GGGAATGAGTGTACCGACTTTGTGTCAGTTGTGTTTTTCGATTGATCCGAAATTTTTGATTTATCCGGCGCACATTTGGACACCGTGGTTTTCGGTCTTTGGTTCGAAGTCGGGTTTTGATTCGCTGGAAGAATGTTTTGGGGAATATACTAATCAAATTTTTGCTTATGAGACCGGTTTGTCATCGGACCCTGAAATGAATTGGCGCGTGTCAGCTTTGGATAAATTAACTTTGTTGTCTAATTCAGATGCGCATTCATTGCAAAATTTAGCGCGCGAAGCAAATGTGTTTGAGTTTAATGAAGAGGTGACCTATGATGCGATTTATCAAATAATTAAAGGTGAAAATAAAAAATCATTTTTGGATTATACGATTGAATTTTATCCGGAAGAAGGTATGTATCACTGGGACGGACATCGGGCTTGTGGTGCGTGCTTGTCTCCGGTTGAGACAAAAGAGAAAAAGGGATTGTGTCCAGTTTGTAACCGGGCACTGACAATTGGTGTTGATTATCGCGTGAATGAATTAGCAAATCGTAAGGTTGGGAAGCAGTTAAAAGGCAAGCCGAGTTTTAAAAAATTAGTAGGCTTGAATAAAATTATCGCTGAGGCGGTGGGAGTGAAATCACCACAAGCTAAAAAAGTTTTAGTAGAATACGATAAGCTAATTAGTGAATTACAAGCTAGTGAAATTGATATTTTACTTGATGCACCGATTGAGAAAATTGCGGCGGTGACAACTGATAAAATTGCGGAAGGTATACGCCGAATGCGCGCGGGAGAATTAACAGTGGCGCCTGGGTTTGATGGACAATATGGGGTCGTTAAGATTTTTTAATTCAAGGCTTCTCCCTCGCCCCGCCGGGAGAGGGTCGGGGTGAGGGAGCCGTCACCGAAAATCTACCTCACCCTGCCCTCTCCTATCCAGGAGAGGGAATTATGTAGTTATCTTTTTATTAAAATTCGAAAATTAATCTTATGTCAGAACTATTAAAAGGTTTAAATAAAGAACAAGAACAGGCGGTTACTCATAACGGCGGTCCTTTATTGATTGTGGCGGGGGCTGGAACTGGTAAGACGACGGTGGTGACGAAGCGGATTGCTTATATCATTGAGCAAGGCTGGGCAAAGACGGACGAGATTTTAGCGTTAACCTTTACCGAAAAGGCGGCACAGGAGATGGAGGAGCGCGTTGATAAATTATTGCCTTTTGGTTATGTAGATTTGTGGATATCCACTTTTCATAGCTTTGGTGAACGCATTTTGCGCGAGCATGCAATTGAGATTGGCTTGCCGGGTAATTTCAAGCTCTTGAATGAATATGAACAGTGGGCGATGGTGCGTCGAAACTTGGATAAGTTTAATTTGGAATATTATCGACCGCTTGGGAATCCGACGAAGTTTATTCATGATTTGGTGAAACATTTTTCACGTGCTAAAGACGAAGATGTTACTGCGGAGGAGTATGTTGCTTTTGCGAGTAAGTTAAAAGATGATGACGAGCAAGAAATTAAACGCATTGCCGAGGTGGCGAACGCTTATAAAGTTTATCAACAATTACTTTTGGATAACAGTGCCTTGGACTTTGGTGATTTGATTAATTATTGTTTGAAATTATTTAGAGAGCGACCAAATATTTTGGCGAAATATAAAAATCAGTTTAAGTATATTTTATTGGATGAATTTCAAGATACGAATTTGGCGCAGTATGAATTGATAAAATTATTAGCGGCCGGCGATTCTAATTTAGTAGTCGTGGGCGATGATGATCAATCGATTTATAAATTCCGTGGCGGTTCAGTAGCGAATATTTTGCATTTTAAAACTGACTATCCGCAGGCGCAGGAATTAGTGCTGACCAATAATTATCGCAATAAGCAAAATATTTTGGATTTGTCTTATGATTTTATTCAACACAACAATCCGAATCGATTGGAATATCAATTGCAACAACAGGGTGATGGGAAATTGAGTAAGAAGCTGAAAGCGAATATCGGCGAGACGGGTGAGATTGAATTATTAGAAGGGACTGACTTGGAAGATGAGATTCGTTTGGTGGTGGAGAAGATGGCTGATTTGAAAGTGAAGGACGCGGAGGCGAATTGGGGTGACTTTGGTATTTTGGTGCGGGCCAACGATAGTGCTAATGATGTGTGTGTTGCCTTGGAAGAAGCGAACCTACCTTATGTTTTTTACGCATCACGCGGATTATATAACAAGCCAGTGATTATGGATGCGGTGGCGTATTTACGGATGTTAGATAATTATCACGAGAGTATTTATCTTTATCGTGTTTTAAATTTTCCGATTTATAAATTTACTCATAAGGAATTAGTTGATCTTAATCACCTAGCTAATAAAAAATCTTGGTCATTATACGAAGCTTTAAAAAATGCCAACCAACTAAACTTTGGAGTTGATTTTATAAAAAGAGTAGGGGTGGTTTTAGAAAATATCAGCAAGCATACACAATTAGTTAAAACAAAACCAGTACGTGAAGTATTGGTGACCTTTATAAATGAGACTGGTTATTTACAACACTTAATGGATTTACCAGAAAAGCAAAGCCGTGAACAGATTGGTTATCTTAATAAATTTATCAAGCGCGTCTTAACTTTTGAAGTTGCCAATGATGACAAAAGTGTTAAAAATTTCTTAAGTGAATTCCGCATGGAATTAGAGTCAGGCGAGCAAGGCTCAGTGACGCCGGATGTCGAAGCTGGACCAGAGACAATCAAGGTGATGACAATCCACGGCTCCAAGGGTCTTGAGTTTAAATATGTCTTCATCGTCGGCATGGTTGATAAGCGTTTCCCAACTATCGAACGTAAAGACAAAATCTTGATCCCTGACGCTCTGATCAAAGAAAATTTACCGCAAGGCGATATGCATATCGAAGAAGAACGTCGTTTGTTTTACGTCGCCGCGACGCGCGCGAAAGCTGGTTTATATTTTTCATGGAGCAAGAATTATGGTGGTGCGCGTGATAAAAAGCCATCACGATTTTTGCTTGAAGCAGGATTGGTTAAAGAAGAAGTGAAAAAAACGAAAAAAGATTTGGCGGTGGCAGAAGAATTACCAGTTATTGATAATCTATTAAAACTCCCTCGCCCCGCGGGAGAGGGTCGGGGTGAGGGGGCGTCATCGAAGAATGATAAAATTGACTACATACCTCCGAAGCATTATTCCTACACCCAACTAACCGCCTTTTCAAGTTGCCCCTACCAATATCGCTTTGCCCATATCCTAAAAATCCCCCGCCAAGGCAAAGGCGTTTTCTCCTTCGGTCGCACCATGCACAGCACTTTACAAAAACTGTTTGAATTAGTGGTAGAGAAAAAAGGTTTTGGGCAACAAGATTTATTTACCGAGCCCAAGAAGGGCGATGAGAATGTAACTTGGGAAGAGGTGCTGAAAATTTACGAAGAATCTTGGATTGATGATTGGTATAATGACGCGGAACAAAAGGAAGAATATCGCGCCAAGGGCAAAGAAATTCTAAAAACTTTTTACGCCAAACATAAAGACAATTGGCCAAGCATTAAACATTTAGAAAAAGGTTTCAATATAAAATTGAAATCTGATGAGGACATCTACACCATCCGCGGCGTTGTCGATCGCGTCGATGCCGTCGACGGCAAAGTCCGCATCGTTGATTACAAAACCGGTAATCCCAAAGACAAACTAACCTTCGAAGACAAGGCTCAACTCTTCATCTACCAAATCGCCGCCGAAGAAATCTTCGGCTACAAAGTCGACTCCCTCGTCTTCTATTATCTCGACGACAACACCGAAATGGAATTCCTCGGCACGGACAAAGAAATAGAAAAGCTAAAAGAAAATATCGTGAAGAATATCAAAGAAATAAACAAAGGCGAATTCCCGGCCAAGCCGTCGATTTTGTGTAAGTATTGTGATTTTAATGATATTTGTGAGTTTCGGAAGTTGTAGTTATGCCTATTGATTTTTTAAGAAATATGTAGTAATATCAAAAAATAAAATAACCCTTAGTGGTTATTTTATTTTGTTCGTTTAAGTCGGATTTTTATAAATCCATAAATATCAAATCAATGAGGGAGGAATAAAGATGTCGAAAATTATTGTGGCATTAGATGGAATGGATACCGAAGATGCATTGGTTTTGGCAAAAAACCTAGAAGGCACCGGTGTAATTCTTAAGGCCAACGATTTACTCGATGGAGGTCTTGGGGTTACAATCCTTGAAGTGCTTAGCAGACATGCTGAGGTTATGGATGATGCCAAGTTTCACGACATTCCCAATACGGTCAAGAATCGTGTTAAAAAGCATATCTTCTATAAACCGTCTTTAATAACGGTTCATGCCTCTGGTGGTGTGGCGATGATGAGGGCGGCCGTGGAAGCGGCTGGCGATTCAAAAATTCTGGCTGTTACAGTTTTAACTTCATTGAATGAAGAAGAGTGTAATATTAATTACGGCATGCCTGTCAAGGCAAAAGTTTTGCAATTTGCCAGAAATGCTGTACTCGCCGGGGTTTATGGAATTGTCTGCTCACCAATGGAGCTTAAGTTTCTGTCTCAGTTTCCCGAGTTGAATAAATTGAAGAAAGTGACTCCCGGTATTCGTCCAAAGTGGCATCTTGATCCCAATGATGATCAGTCCAGAATTACCACGCCCTATGATGCGGTAAAAATGGGCGCAGATTATCTTGTTATTGGTCGCCCGATAACCATGGCGACCAATCCAGTTGAAGCAGTGTTGGAAACACAGAAAGAAATAAATCTGGCCATAGTAGAAAAATAAAATTCAGCCTTGGCCAAAACCTTAAAAAAACGGTTCCATTATTGAGCCGTTTTTATTTTTTGATTAATTTGAGGATATTTTGAGGGTTATTGACATTATCCAAAAATATGATATAAATATATTTATAGAAAAAAGTCGCTGGAAGGTCCTTGACTTTTTTTAGGTTTTTAAGTTATACTAAAATTATTAATTTACGGAATTCGATCCGCTGCGGCGGAGGCAGTTCATAATCGTTATACTATGTCAGTACCAAAGAAAAAGAGAACAAAGGGTCATGTTCGCAACAGACGATCACACCATGCATTAGATGCGCTAGTTTTAGCAAAATGTTCAAAATGTGGCAAGGCTGTTGAGGCTCACGCTGCTTGCAGTTTTTGCGGAAACTATAAGGGTAAAGAAATTTTAACTATCAAAGTTAAGACTGCGAAAGAAGCTAAATAATATTTCATTTTAATAGAATAAACTATGTCTAATAGACATTTGGCAAGAACGCTTGCCATGCAAACATTGTTCCTTTGGGATTTTGAGGAGAAACAGAGAAACGATTTAACAGAAATCGTGGATAATGTTTTTTTGAATTTTGCACCGAGTTTTGATGATCAAGGCTTTGTGAAGAGTTTGGTTAAGGGTGTTGTTGAGAATGTGGCGATGATTGATGAGTATATTACCAAATATGCGACTGAATGGCCGTTGGACCAGATTACTCTTGTCGATAGAAATGTTTTGCGTATCGGTGTCTATGAGTTAAAAGTTAATGATGAGATTCCATCCAAGGTAGCCATTAATGAGGCGATTGAAATTGCCAAGACTTATGGTGGAGATTCATCTGGTAAGTTCGTAAATGGAGTACTGGGGGCGATTTATAAGGATATGGATCATTCTAAAGAAGAGGCAGAGGCCAAAGTTCCAATTACAATATCCGAAGAAGGAATAGAATTAGAATAATTTAAATATTGTTTCATTATTTCATTGTTTCATCATGGATGTAACAATGCAATAATACAGCAATCAAAAAATATGAAAGATTTTTCCACATTGGAAAAGATTGTTGGTCTTCAATTTAAAAATAAGGATTTATTAAAACAAGCGGTTGTTCATCGGTCTTATTTAAATGAACATCCAAAATTTGAACTCCCGCATAATGAGCGCTTGGAGTTTCTTGGTGATGCCGTTTTGGAAATTATCGTGACGGAGTATTTGTATAAATCTTTTACAGAAACACCAGAGGGTGATTTAACAAACTGGCGGGCAAGTTTGGTAAATTCCAAGATGTTGGCTCTAATCGCATCTGAAGTTGGCTTGGATGATTATTTGTACTTATCAAAAGGCGAAGCGAAAGACGCTGGTTCAAAAGCGCGTCAATATATTTTGGCGAATGCCGTTGAGGCTTTAATCGGCGCGATGTACTTAGACCAAGGCACGGAGGCGGCAGCGAAATTCATTCATAGTCATATCATTTCGAAGCTAGCACATATTTTGTCCAATGACTTACACCTTGATCCAAAATCAAAATTCCAGGAAAAGTCTCAAGAGTTTGAAAAAGTTACACCTCATTATAAAGTGCTAAAAGAAAGTGGACCGGATCATGAGAAAATTTTTGAAGTCGGTTTATACTTGGGTGAAGAATTGGTAGCTAAAGGAACTGGCTCTTCTAAACAAGAAGCGCAAGTAGATGCGGCAGCCAGGGGAATTAAGGCGAGGGGTTGGTAAAGTCTATATAATTATAAACAGAACTGCTTATTGGGCAGTTCTGTTTTTTTGTGCTATAATGTGGATATTACTTATAATTAAATTCTAAATTATGAATTTTGAATGAAGGTGTGCTTAATAATTAAAAAATAGATTATTGAAAAATTAATTCAAAATTAGAAATTTAAAATTCAAAATTAATAAACCATATGACTATAAAAGAATTATTAAAAAAGGCCTGTGATGAAGGGGCTTCGGATTTGCACATTCTTGTTAATTTGCCACCCGCACTCAGAATTAATGGTGAGCTTAAATTTATTGAAGGTTTGAAAGAGATAACAGTAAAAGAGATGGATGATATGTTGGATGCTCTAGTTTCCCCAGAGGAAAAAAAGAAATTCATTGCGGAAAAAGAATTAGATGTGAGTTATGACCAAGACGATTTTCGCTTTAGAGTAAATTTTCATTTTGAAAAAAATAGAGTTGGTTTGGTCGCGAGGGTTATTAGTACTAATATTCCAAGCATGGAAGATTTGGCTTTGCCAAAAGTGGTGTACAGCTTATTAGATGTTAAGCAGGGACTTATTTTAGTAACTGGTCCTACTGGTTGTGGTAAGTCAACCACTATGGCTTCGATGGTGAATCATATTAATCTTAATAAATTTTGCAATATCATTACCCTGGAAGATCCGATTGAATATTTATTTTTTGCGAAAAAGTCTTTAATAATGCAAAGACAGTTAGGGCGCGATATGTTAACTTTTAGCTCAGGACTTAGTCATGCTTTGCGACAAGACCCGGACGTAATTATGGTGGGCGAAATGCGCGACTTGGAAACAATTGGGACCGCAATCACTTTGGCAGAAACGGGTCATTTGGTTTTTGCAACCCTGCATACCTACAACGCAGCTCAAACTGTTGATCGTATTATTGACATATTCCCCCCTCATCAACAAAATCAAATTAGGGCCCAGTTGTCAATGACATTGGTGGGTGTTGTTTCACAAAGGTTGTTGCAAAAAATTGATGGAGGGCGCGTAGCAGCTCGCGAAATAATGATTAACAATCCGGCAATTTCTAATATCATCCGTGAGAACAAAGTAACCCAAATGCGCACCGTAATTGAAACGAGCTCTCGTGAAGGCATGGTAAGCCTGGATCAAGATATTAAGCGACTTTATGTAGAAAAACGGATTAGCAAGGAAGAGGCAAGAAGTTATATGGATAATCCGGAAATATTGGACAGGATTAAGCTATTTTAATTATAAAAATTTTTTAAAAGTTGAAAAATTGTTAATATCTCATTTTTTGCCAAAAATACCGATAAAATTATTTATCGGTATTTTTTATTTTCTTATTTAATATAAGCTAAAATATTATTAATGATTGCCAATAATGGGCTGTCATGTCCTATTCTTGACAGATTTTTTTATTACTGTATAATAAATTTCAGATTTGATAAAAGATATTTTATGATAAATTTTATAGTAAATCTTAAGTATGTAAGCGGTTAACCAGTCAGCTCTTATTAGAGTTTTGTCTAGAACCGCTTTAAGCGGTTTTTTTGCTCCTAAAAAAGATAAATCAGTCATTAAGAATTCAGAAATTTGATAAATTCCTTAATCCTTAATTCCTGATTAGTATCTATGATACTATTTGTGAAATTTGCTGTTCTGGAGCTGCCAAGCGAAGGGATGCCTGCAAGTGTTACGAAGTGTCGGGGATAGTACTTTAACAACTGAATAATGTTATTCAACATAATAATTAGAGAAACCAAAAATTAATATAATGCAGAGATGCATTTGCAATTTTAAAGTTAAATTTAAAATTGTGAGAAAATCGCGTTAAGGGTGTATGGTGGATGCCTTGACATAAGAAGACGATGAAGGACGTAGCAGTCTGCGATAAGCTTTGGGGAGGTGACAAGCAACCTTTGATCCAGAGATTTCCGAATGGGGGAACCTACCCTGTTGAAGACAGGGTGCCCGCTAGCTGAATATATAGGCTAGTGAGGGGACAACTCGGGGAATTGAAACATCTTAGTACCCGAAGGAAAATAAATCAAGTAGAGATTCCCTAAGTAGTGGCGAGCGAAAGGGGAAGAGCCTAAACCACATAAACTGCAGTTCAGTCTAGTTTACTAGACTGGATTAGAAGGATTTGAGTCCATATGTTTAAGTGGTGTTGCGAGATGTTTATGTTTGCTACTCAAATTTAGCAGAGCGAAGTAAAAAAGATTAATTTATAATTGAATGAGTTGGAAAGCTCAACCAGAGCGGGTGATAGTCCCGTAAGTGAAATAAATTTAATCTTCGTTGTAAATATTCTCAAGTAGTTCGGGACACGTGAAATCCCGTGCGAATCTGGGTCGACTATGATCCAAGGCTAAATACTTCTTATGATCGATAGTGAACGAGTACCGTGAGGGAAAGGTGAAAAGCAGCCCGGTGAGGGCGGTGAAATAGTACCTGAAACCATATACTTACAAGGAGTTGGAGCCTCAGTTTACTGGGGTGACAGCGTGCCTATTGAAGAATGAGCCAACGAGTTTGTTCTATGTGGCTTGGCTAAGTGCCGTTTGGTACGGAGCCGTAGTGAAAGCGAGGGTTAATAGCCCGTCTGCTAGTTAATTAGTGTTTAGCAATTTATTGCTAAACTACTGATTAACTAGTAAGTGTCGCATGGACAAGACCCGAAGCCGGGTGATCTAGCCATGACCAGGTTGAAGTTCATCGAAAGATGAATGGAGGACCGAACCCACTAGTCGTGCAATACTAGGGGATGAGTTGTGGTTAGCGGAGAAATTCCAATCGAACTCGGCGATAGCTGGTTCTCCTCGAAATAGCTTTAGGGCTAGCGTTGAATGTTGACTACCGGGGGTAGAGCACTGGATGAGGTCGGAGCCCGCAAGGGTATCCTCCTTAATCAAACTCCGAATACCGGTAGGTATAATTCAGCAGTCAGACCATGGGGGCTAAGCTCCATTGGTCGAAAGGGAAACAGCCCAGACCATCATCTAAGGTCCCAAAATATACACTAAGTGTAAAAGGTGGTGTCGCGACTGCGACAACTAGGAGGTTGGCTTAGAAGCAGCCATCCTTTAAAGATAGCGTAATAGCTCACTAGTCAAGTTGCCGCGCGCCGAAAATTTATCGGGGCTAAGTGTATTACCGAAGATATGGATTTCAATTATTTATAATTGGAGTGGTAGAGGAGCGTTTCTGTCAGCACTGAAGTCGTGTCGTAAGGCACGGTGGAGCGACAGGAAGTGAGAATGTTGGCATGAGTAGCACAAAGGCAAGTGAGAACCTTGCCCACCGTAAGACTAAGGGTTCCTGGGCAACGTAAATCGACCCAGGTTTAGTCGGTCCTAAGACGAGGCCTCTGTAGTGGGGGCGTAGCCGATGGAAGAGCTGGTTAATATTCCAGCACTACTGCTAATTTCCGATGGAGGGACGCAGTTTTTGAGTCAATACGTTTTTAATGGTATGAGCGTTGTTGGTTAAGTCATGGAGTCTAGGCAAATCCGGATTCCGTTAAATGATGAGATTGACTAAAGATGAAGCTTCGGCCGAATCAAATTGGTGATAAAATTGTCCAGAAAAACTTCTAGGGCTAAGTTAGTAGTAACCGTACCGTAAACCAACACAGGTAGTCGAGGCGAGTAGCCTCAGGTGTACGAGAGAACCTTCGTTAAGGAACTAGGCAAAATAGCGGCCGTAATTTAGAGATAAGGCCTGCCCCAGCAATGGGGCCGCAGCTAAAGACACTCAAGCGACTGTTTATCAAAAACATAGCTCTCTGCTAAAGCGTAAGCTGATGTATAGAGGGTGACGCCTGGCCAGTGTCTGAACGTTAAGGGGATGGGTGTAATACTTCGGTACGTAGCCTTGAACTGAAGCGCAGATGAACGCCGGCCGTAACTATAACGGTCCTAAGGTAGCGAAATTCCTTGTCGGGTAAGTTCCGACCTGCACGAATGGCGCAACGATTTGAGTACTGTCTCAACGAAGGACTCGGCGAAATTGCAAGACGAGTAAAGATGCTCGTTAACCATAGTCGGACGAAAAGACCCCGTGAAGCTTTACTATAGCTTGGTATTGATTTAGAGGTATGCATGTTCAGTATAGGTGGGAGCCGCAAGGCAACAGTGAGATACCACCCTTGTATATTTTTATTTCTAACCTCAGACCTTGAAGCAGGTCGAGGGACAGTATCTGGTGGGTAGTTTGTCTGGGGCGGATGCCTCCCAAAATGTAACGGAGGCGTTTACAAAGGTTGGCTATCCCGGAATGGAAACCCGGGAGATAGTGTAAAGGCAAAAGCCAGCTTTACTGCGAGACCTACAAGTCAAGCAGTTGCGAAAGCAGAACTTAGTGATCCGACCGTCCAATATAGGATGGCGGAAGCTCATCGGATAAAAGTTACTCCGGGGATAACAGGCTAGTCACGCCCAAGCGTCCACAGCGACGGCGTGGTTCGGCACCTCGATGTCGGCTCGTCGCATCCTGGGGGTGAAGAAGCTCCCAAGGGTTGGGCTGTTCGCCCATTAAAGCGGCACGCGAGCTGGGTTCAGACCGTCGTAAGACAGGTCGGTCTCCTATCCACTATGGTCGTGGAAACTTGAGAAGGCGCATCCTTAGTACGAGAGGACCGGGATGCACGAAGCTCTAGTGTGCCAGCTGTCCTACCAAGGGCATCGCTGGGTAGCTACCTTCGGTTAAGATAAGTGCTGAAAGCATATAAGCACGAAGCTGTCTTCAAGATTAGGTTTCATAGGTTCGTCGGAGACTACGACGTTGATAGGCTCTAGGTGTAAGTCCAGTAATGGATTCAGCCGAGGAGTACTAATATACCGTATGATTTTCTCACAATTTTGGGTTTAAAGTAAGTTTCTGGTCGTTATTTGAATAATATTATATTACACATTGATAAAGAAATCATTGTTTTGGTGGCACTAGCGAGAGGGTCACACCTGATCCCATTCCGAACTCAGAAGTTAAGCCTCTCAGCGCTGATGATACTTGGGCCTGAGCCCTGGGAAAGTAGGTCGCCGCCAGAACAATGATTTTTTTATTACTCAATAATCGAAAGGAGGAAGGAATATGAAACTTCTAGAAAGTAGAAAGATTCGATTTGTTCTTTTTGTTTACGATTTATTGTGGCCATGCCCACCAAGGAGACTAACAAGGTTGGTGGTACGGATTAAAACCACTACTTGTCTATGGAATGGTAAGATAAATCGACGGATGTGGCGTGATATGAGGAATGGTGAATATCCCTCTGTCCTTTCTCTCTAAAAATTTTTTGGCCTACTCATGGATGAGTGGGTCTTTATTTTTTTAAATAATAATGCTTTAATTAAAACAAATATATGGATAAAAATACACAAAAAGAATTGCTAACCATCGTTAAAGATAATTATGAAAGTATTGCGGCGGAGTTTGATGAGACGCGCAAGAAAGGCATTTGGCCAGAGTTGTTAAATCTGACCAGAGACGTAAAAGACGGTGACAAGATGCTTGATGCTGGTTGTGGCAATGGACGCCTGTTAGAGGCGTTTGCTGGTAAGAAAATAAAGTATCTAGGCATTGATCAAAGTGAAAATTTAATTACCTTGGCACAGAAGCAGTATCCTGAATCTGAATTTGCCGTGGCTGATATTTTAGATTTGGGTAAGATTAATGAATTAGATTTTGATTTTGTTTATTCAATTGCTGTATTACATCACTTGCCAGATCAAGAGTTACGCATTAACGCCTTGCGTCAGATGAAAAACAAGATTAAGGATGATGGGCGAATTATAATCTCAGCATGGAATTTGTGGGCAAATAAAAAAAATAAAAAGCTAATTTGGAAGTATTTCTTTTTGAAATTAATTGGTAAAAACAAAATGGATTTCGGTGATATTTTATTTCACTGGAAAAATGAAGCGGAGGATGTTTCGAAGAAAAGATATTATCATGCGTTTACAAAATGGGAATTGACGCGATTGGTGAAAAAGTCAGGCTTGAAGATTGAGAAGTTGTATAAGGATGAGTATAATTATTATTTGGTTTTAAAGAAGTAATAAACAAGTTTTTTTGTTCAAAAAATATTTATAAATATCAACATAAATAAAATAGCTTGTCAATGCCTCGTGGATAAAAAGTGGCTAATATTGAACAAAAACACTAATTAAATATTTGTTGTTCTGGGGGTTGATTATTTTTTTAAATATGCTAATATTTAAAAGAACTCCTTTGAGGAGTTTTTTGCATTATTCTTTTTTGCACTTGTAGCTCAACTGGATAGAGTGCTTGGCTTCGGACCAAGAGGTTACAGGTTCGAATCCTGTCAGGTGCACATAGAGCAGAAATATAGGGCTGGGTAGCTCAGCTGGTTAGAGCGTAGCACTCATAACGCTAAGGTCGAGAGTTCAAGTCTCTCCTCAGCCACACAAATACATAAGAGTAATTTTATGTCATATACATGCGCTCATAGCTCAGCTGGTAGAGCAGTTGCCTCTTAAGCAAACGGTCACAGGTTCAAATCCTGTTGGGCGCACATAGAAAAATAGTTCCGATTAATTGGAGCTATTTTTTTGATTTTAAAATAAAAAGAGGGTGAAAATTTATTCACCCTCTTTTTTTATTGTGACCGAAAAATTTTTCGATATTGTGAAATTATTAGAAGGCCGATAATTAACATTGCCAGGCCGTGTATTTGCAAGGCGCTTGGTAATGAAAATATTTTTAAACCGATGCCGAAAATCCAGAGGCCAATGGCGCCCACAATTGATTCGGAGGCAGATTGGATTGAGAGCACAGTGGCTCGGTTTTTGGAATCCAAGTGCTCATTGATGAGCCGGGAAAAGAAAGCTCTTTTAAACCCTCTAACAATACTGTCGCCAAATAAAAAGAGAATTGATATTTGGGCGACGAAGTTACCAAAGAGAATTATTGGTACTGATATCAGGAGTACGAGAATGGTAATAATTGTTCTCTCACTAAACTTATTTTCGAGGACATGGGCATGTTTGTTTGCCTGCCAGGCGACAAAATTTAGGGAGAAAAATATCCACCCAAAATACTTAGGACTGATCATGGTTAGTTCAAAATATGGATTATAGGAAAAAAACCATATTTTTGAAGCCACGGCAATCAGGGCGATGTAAGCAATAATCCATTTTACTTTTTTGTTATTGGCAACAAAGAGTACACTCATTTTGATTAAATCGAAATGTTCTCTATGTCCAGATTTTTCCGTTGTCCTTGGTTCATAAAAAAAGAACGTAACAACAAAAGCAAGCAGTACACCAGGAATTGAAAGAATCATCGGAAGGCGTGGGTTGATGGAATAGAGATAGCCAGCGGCGACTGAGCTGAAAGTGATCATGGCAAAGACTTTGTTGCCGATGTCACGGTTAATTTTAGTTAACTCGTCAAAGCGACCAGCGTCTTTGAGGGTGTCAACTAAGAAGGCCTCATCAGCTCCGGATATGATGGCGCCGCCAATCATGATTAAGATATTTGCAATCCAGATTGATGCTGGCGATGCAGCGATGGTAAAGATAATAAGAGCTATGGCTTGCAGGGCAGAGCCAAGGATGACCGTTTTTTTTCGGCCCAAGAGATCGGCCCAACCACTCGAATATACTTCCATAAAAATCATACCAGTAACGACAATTGCTTCCATGGTATATATGTCTGCCAAGCTCATTTTCCCAACATTGACAATGTACGAGATTAGCACTGGTCCCCAAAAAAGAGGGCCGCTAAACATTTTAAAGATTTTGAATAATTTAATGTTACGATCAGTTTGTGAATTTTCCATTTTTTACTCCTTGTTAAGTTAATTAGCGTTTAATAAAATAACTCCGGCTTTTATCCAGCCGGAGTTATTTTATCGAGAAATAGTTAAGTGATTTTTCACCTATTATTTTTCATATTGATAAAATAGCTGCGACTATATAAAAGCATTTGATACAAGTAAGCCTCTTGCGGAACATCAAAAGAGACTATCAAAAAACAGGTCGGCATAATTATAGTAAATTTGTGGTTTTTTATCTTATTCATATTTGTTTATTTAAAAAAATAATCTCGACTTTATTTAGCCGAGATTATTTTGCAAGAGTATGTTAATTGAAATTACCAATTTGGTTTTTCTTTACATAAAGACAGCTAAATAAAAAGTTTTTGCAGGCATGCAAAAATAGGGCAATCCATTGACGGTGCTCCAAATATTTTTATTTAGTTGGTTAATATTATATTTCATAATATTAGCTTAGATGAAAAAAGTGTTTTTGTCAATCATGGTTTTTTAGGTTTATTTTTTGCTTTGACTAATGTTGTTTTTTTTGTTATCTTATATGCAGTAATCTTATCAAAATAAGCTAAATATAAGGAGCTTGTCATGGATAAATTATTACAATTAGTTCTTTCTATAAAAAATGACCTTTTGATTTTTATATCAACAACACCTGGATTGATAATTTTTATCTATATAGTTGGCTTAGCTTTGCTAATCATTTATATAAGGGGAGAGTTAATGATTAAATGGCTGACTAAAAAATTATACCAATTGAGGTTTTGGCTGCATAGTTATTATGCAGGAAAAAATGAGAATCATTATTCCTTATCTGTTGATGTAAAATTGCTATTTCTTTTAAACGAAAAAGAGAGAAAGAAGTATTACAATGAATTAGACAGAAGAAGAGGTGTTGTTTTTAAACGAGGTCTGAAAAAAAACGGGGATAAAGATTTTTAAAACAATTGGAGGACGTATGGATGATCTATTGAATATTATTAGTTCTTTTGTGGGTTTGGCTCTAAGTTGGTTAAGGGCAATCTTTTCCGCAGTAGAAGTTCCTTTTATTATTACAATCTGTTTCATTGTTTTCGTAAGATTTGTAATGATGCCGGCCGTTGATCTGTGTTTGCGCAAAAAGGATTTAAAAAAACCTTAGATGATGGTAAAAACGTGCACGAATTAGTCACGGTAAATCCGGAAGTTAGCACAGATGGTCACAAGGTAATTGTGAAAAAGGTGGTCGAAAGAAAGGTTGGTTCTTTTTCAACTAGAGAAAGTCTGGACTTGGATAAGTGGCAGCAAAGGCTACGCGAAACAGATGTTTTTTGAATAAAACATAAAAGCGTTCACAGTGTGAACGCTTTTTTATTATGCTTTAATGAATTTTATTTCTTAAACTTACATCCTTTAGTCGAGCACTTAACCGCGCCTTCTTTCCATTCGATCAATAAGCCTTCACAGTCTGGACATTTCTCGCCGGTCGGTTTGCCATAGTAAGCATTTTTACAATCAGGATATTTGTTGCAAGCATAGAAGATGCCACGGGCACTTTTTTTGGCGACGATTTCGCCAGTGCTACATTTCGGACAGGTGACGCCGGTGCCGGAATTGCTGTCGCCGGTGTTTTTGATGTTCTTGCATTTTGGATAGCCAGTGCAGGCTAGAAATGGTCCGAAGCGACCAGTTTTGACCGCCATCGGTTCACCGCATTTTTCACATTTCTCGTCTTTGTATTTGTCTTGCATCTCTTTCATTTTTTCAGTCATTTCCGGACTTGCGGTCGTGCCTGGTTTTTTGTCGATACCTTTGATATTTTTACAGGTTGGATAATTGGAGCAAGCCAAAAAACGGCCGTAGCGTCCAGTTTTGACTATCATTTTGGAATTACATTTTTCACAAATTTCGTCCGACTCTTCGACAGGAGAAATATCATCCTTGTTCAAATTTTCTGATTTTTCCTCTAAATTCCTATGGAAGGGGTTGTAAAAATCTTTGATTACCGGTTGCCATTCAATTTTACCCTCGGAGATGCGGTCTAGATCGTGTTCCATCTGAGCGGTAAAGCGATAGTCGATGACGGTGTGAAAATGATTTACTAGCATGTCAGTTACGACAAAGGCAATATCAGTAGGTTCGAGTTTTTTATTCTCATCACGCGCTACATAATTACGCGCTTCAATAGTAGCAATAGTTGGCGCATAAGTCGAAGGACGACCAATGCCGTATTCTTCCATTTTTTTGACCAGGCCAGCATCAGAGTAACGAGCGGGTGGTTTGGTAAAATGTTGTTCGGGTTTTAATTCGTTTAGTTTTAAAATTTCGTGCGCGGACACATTTGGCAAATTTAATTCCTTGCTTTTTTCAGGCCAAATTTTCAAATAACCATCAAATTGCATGACCTGTCCGCTGGCACGGAATTCATAAGGCGTGCCCTTGGCTACGACGTCAATAGTTGTTGCATCAAAAATGGCTTCTGGCATTTGACTCGCCAAAGTTCTTTGCCAAATTAATCTATATAGTCTTTGTTGTTTATCTTCTAGTGTTAATGATTCTGGGGTATTATTCGGATCAGTCGGACGAATCGCCTCATGCGCTTCTTGCGCACCCTTTGATTTTGTTTTAAATACCCTTGGTTGTGCTAGGGCATATTGTTCACCAACGTTGGTTTTTAAATATGTTTGTGCTTCGGTTAAAAACTTTTCCGACAAATTCAAAGAGTCAGTTCTCATGTAGGTGATATGACCCAATTCGTAAAGCTTCTGCGCCAACATCATGGTTTGTTTCGCGGAGAATCCTAATGAGCGATTGGCCGCTTGTTGCAAGGTGGAAGTGGTTAAAGGTTTTGGTTGATTTTTAATTGCTTTCTTTTTTTCGATATTGGAAATTTCGTAAGTTGCCTTAGCTAAAGTTTCTAAAACTTTTTCAGAATCTTCTTTGGTCTTGATCTCTAATTTGTCAGCGGTTTTGCCATTAATTTTATTTAAACGTGCCTCAATCGGTTCTTTCTTGTCATTTTCTAATAAGGCATCAATTGTCCAGTATTCATCAATATTGAAAGCTTTAATTTCTCTTTCTCTTTCAACTACTAAACGGACAGCGACACTTTGGACACGACCAGCAGAAAGACCACGAGCCACTTTTTTCCAAAGAAACGGTGATAATTCATAACCAACTAAACGATCCAAAATTCGGCGTGCTTGTTGGGCATTCACCATTTCCATATCAATCTTGCGTGGATGTTTCAAGGCTTCCAAGATCGCCGTCTTGGTAATTTCATGAAAGGCAATTCGGCTACGTTTTTCTTCGGGAATTTCCAAAGCCTCCGCCAAGTGCCAAGCAATCGCTTCTCCCTCTCGGTCTTCATCGGTTGCTAGTATGATGTTCTCAGCCGTCTTGGCGAGTCTTTTTAGGTTATTTAAATTTTTCTCCTTATCTTCTGGAATGATATAGGTTGGTTCAAAATTATTCTCAGTATCAATACCCATCACGCTTTTAGGTAAATCGCGAATATGTCCAAAAGAGGACTCAATTTTGTATTCCTTGCCCAAAAACTTGGTAATAGTTTTGGCCTTGGTAGGTGACTCAACGATAACTAAATTCATGTATTTTAACTAAGATTACTCCCTCTCCTGGCCAGGAGAGGGCAGGGTGAGGTGGTTTCCTTTTTTAATATTTAATATATATAGTGTAATGATTTTGGGGTAAATGTCAAGTTTTCTTCGTAAAAACAAAAAATTGTTGTAAACTTAACGCGGTTACGTGAAATTTACAACAATTTATGTTTTTGGGAAATAATATTTCTAATATTGGTCAATTTTAACCTAATTGGGCTTTAAACCAGTCGACAAAAGGAACTTGTCCTGGTTTGATTTCATTTAAGAGTCCTAGATAATAAGTAATCCAGGTGCCGAGTTGTAAAACTTCAAAAGATTGCTCTAATTTAGTTAAGCCTTTTAATTGATAGTCCAAAACTTGAATCTTATTTTTCTTGACCACTTGTTTAGTTAGGTGAGCTCGCTTTTGGATGCGGGGATGATACAGAGTGCTGTCAAAAAACAAGAAGACGAAATCTTTTTTGTTGCTGATAGGGTGGGCCAGGCCTTCCATGGCGAAGTGATTAAGGTCAGGCAAGATTAAGAAGCTGGCGAAGTTTTTACTGGTTTCCGAAAATTGATTGCGTAAGGCGTGTAGGTTGCCGTGTAAAAATTCGGCACCAACCAAAACTGGTTCCTTGCCTTTGAGCTTGGTTGCAATTTTCTTAGCCGTATTTTTGATTAATTTACTATCAGTGTTTAAGGTCTTATTCCATTGTTCTAATTTAGCGACCATTTGCTCAACTTCTTTTTTGCCAAGTTTGAAAACACCCGCTTTGCTCATTAGCGAAATCATTCCAAAAATAGAATAGCCCAAGCCAAGACGCGGTTGATCTGATGGGTTGTGATCATGTTTGAAAACATAACCCGGAATTTTATCCTTGGCCATTAACTTTTGCAAAGAGTTTTTCTCATGATGCGCCGTGATGGCAATAATCTTGGCCTTGCGTTTTTTCACTTCAAAGTAAGTGCTCAAAGTTTCTTCAGTATTGCCCGAGTAAGAAGAAAGGATGTAAAGCGTATTTTTATCAACCATCGCCGGCACGGTATAGTCAGCCAAGATGATGACTGGTACCTTAATTTGATCACTAAAAACCGATTCGATAATGCGCGCACCTAAATTGGAGCCACCCATACCACTGACGACTACTTTGTTTATTTTTTTATAAGCCGCTGGAATCTTAATATTGTTGGCTTCTTTTAACACTTGTTTAATTTGTCTCGGTAGAGCCTCGATTGATTCAGACACGAGCGCGGTGTCTAATTTTTTGACATCTTTGATATTGTCTAGATTCATAAGATAATATTAATTGTAATGTATTAATTATAGCATATTTTTTTATTATGCTAAAATAGTAGTAAATAATTAAAATTAAATTTTTTATGGTAAAAATTAATTCCAAATATATTGAACGAAAAATAGTGATGTATTTTTTTAGTCCGATTTTAACTTTGGTGAGTTTTTTGTTTGGCTTATATTTAATTAGGAAATATTTGATTGTGGATCCATCGGTGATAGTTATCTATTTATTTATCTTTTTTTATTTTTCTTTTAAGGTGTTTGTGAAATCAGTGAAAGGCTTTAGGAATTATCGGTCTGGCCTGAGAGGTGAAAATGAGGTGTCGCGTAGGTTGTTAACAGAATTGCCGAGTAATTATAAATTATTATCAAATATAGTGGTTGATCAATATGGGGATATTGATTTAGTTGTTATCGGCCCAACGGGAATATCTGCGATTGAAATAAAAAATTATTTAGGGAGATTTAGGAATTTGAGCGGCAAGATTTATAAGAAAAATAATCAGTTTGATGAAAAAATTTTAAAAAAAATTAAAATTAAAGCCTTAAAAATAAATAAAATTTTATCAGCAAATTTGAAGAAAAATTATTGGGTGAAGGCAACAGTCGTGCTATCGAGCGTGCATGGAGTTTATTCTGATGATTTATTTAGAGGCATTGAGCGAGACAATGTCCTTGTAGTGCAGGCAAAATATTTAGCAAAAATTTTACAAGAGCAAAAAGGGAAACTTAGCCCAGAAGAAGTAGGAGCGATATATAAGACAATCAAGAGGTGTAGAAATGTCGAGTGATTACTGATTGAGGGGTAATTAGATTTATTTATAAATAACAAAAAGAGAGCCAGTGCGTCGGCTCTCTTTTTGTTATTTTCCAAAACGTCTTTGTCGATTGCTATATTCAACTAGAGCGGCCGCAAGTTTTTTAGTATCAAAGTCGGGGAATTTCTCGTCAGCGAAAAAAAGTTGAGCATTGGCCGTATCCCACATCATGAAGCCGGCACTGAGGTGGGCGTCGCCACCGGTGCGGATCATGTAGTCGACTGGTGGTAGTTGGGAGGTCATGAGACTTTCTTTTAAAATCTTGGCAGTGATCTCGGTACCTTTTTTATATTTATCATGAATGCGATTAATCGTGTCGAGCATTTCGTCGTCGCCACTGTATGCCAACATAAAGTTGAGCATTTTCTTGTCGTAATTTTTGGTTTTTTCAATCAGGGCGTAGATGGTCGTTTTAAGGGAGTTGGGGAATTGTGTCTCCCAACGGCCGAGAAAACTGACTTTGGCTTGTTCGGCTTCGATGGCTGGGTTAGTTAAAAGTTTTTTGAAATAGACTTCGTAAATTTTCAAGAGCGCCCTCTTTTCCATTAAGGGGCGTTTTTTAATATTGTCGATTGAAGAACCCCAGATGGTAACGCATTCGATATTGTTTTCCAAGGCGTATGTTAAGAGTTTTTCGGTATTCTTAGCCCCAGCTTCGTGTCCATCCCATGGTTTGAGACCCAGGGCCTTGGCCCAGCGACGATTGCCGTCGGGAATGATAACGAGGTGTTTTGGTCTGTTTAATTTTTCCTTGGTCATGTAGTTATATTTAATTTTATAATTGTTATTTTAAGTTCCTGGTTTATTATATTTATAGAGGCGCACCACGTAGATACGGTGATGACAAATGATTTAAATTTCACGATTAAGCATGTAGTCGGCAATATTTATTAAGAAGTCCTTAGCTTCTTTGGATATTTTTTGATTAGTAATTTCATTCTTTGCCTTGGTGATTAATTTCGTTGCCATAGCCTGGGCGTATTTCAATGAACCAGTATCAATGATTACTTGTTTAAAATCAGCTAAATCGGTTTCGGTTAAATTCTTGTTGCCTAGGCAATTTTTAAGAATAGTTTTTTGTTTTTTGTTAGCTTTTTCTTGGGCCTTGACCACTAAAATAGTTTGTTTGCCTTGCCTAATGTCCGAATCAATGGATTTTCCTGTTTTACTTTTTGTTCCAAAGATTCCTAAAACATCATCTTGAATTTGAAAAGCAATGCCCGTGGGGATGGCGTAGTTGCTCAGGGCTAGTAAAAATTTTTCATCAGCCCCAGCCAGAATTGCCCCTATGTGTAATGGACCCTCAATGGTGTATGTGGCAGTTTTATTTTTATACATTTGCAAAATTTCTTTTTCAGTTGCTTGACCACGATTTTCAATTAAAATATCTTCAGTCTCACCGACAATGGTTATAAAAATTATGTTTTGCAGACGGTGCGCTGCCTTAGCGACTAGGTGTGGTGAAAAATTTGCCTCTAATAAAACACGATTTCCTAGAGCATTTATCATGTCACCAACGACAATGGCCATAGAATCGCCAAAATGTGCAGCATTTTTATTTTTGAAATATTTTTTAGCCATCTTGCTGTAGTGAACATGTGTCGTGGTAATACCATGACGAAGACTGTCTTGGTCAATAATGTCGTCATGGATTAGGGCAAAAGAATGCATGATCTCAGTGCTAATACTAGCTCTGGTTATATCTTTTTTTCTTGTGCCGCCCGCCGCTAAATATCCGTAATACATAAAAGCAGCTCGAGCACGTTTGCCGCCAGCCATGGTGATTTGTCGAACATAATCCATTGCACCGGCAATATCAACGTCGATTTTTTCATTTTCGCTAATGACTTTTTGAAAAAAACTTTCTAATTCGACGTCAACTTTTTGTTTATATTCAAATAAAGCTTTTTTGGCATCCATATGATTTATTTTAAGATAATTAATGTGTTAATTTTAACATTTTTTATTTAAGTAATCAAGGTAATTTTGTGATGAAAAAAAAATAAAAACTTGATTTTTTATTCCATCCGTGTCATTATAAGGAGAGTGAATTATAATTAAAGCTAAATATATGTCAGGACATTCTAAATGGGCGACAACTAAAAGAGCCAAAGCGGTGGTTGATGCTAAAAGAGGTGCTATTTTTACAAAATTATCGAATTTAATTACAATTGCAGCGCGGGAAAAGGGAGGTGACCTCGATACAAACTTCACTTTACGTATGGCCGTTGATAAGGCCAAAGCCGCGAATATGCCGAAGGAGAATATTGAGCGGGCGATTAAAAAAGGAACCGGGGCTTTGGACGGTGGGGTGATAGAGGAGTTGTATTATGAAGGCGTTGGTCCAGCGAATGCGCAGTTTATTATCAAGACATTGACAGATAATAAGAATCGGAGTGCGGCGCAAATTCGTCATTTATTTACCAAAATTGGTGGGTCGTTGGGTTCTGTAATGTGGAATTTCGACAAGAGGGGCGTGATTAGTGTTTCAGCCGAAAGCTTGAAAGAGAAAAGTATTAAGATAGATGATTTGGAATTAGATTTAATTGAAGCGGGGGCGGATGATATTGTGAGCGAAGAAGGTGGTGTGACTATTTATACAACAATGGGTGATTTGCAGGTAGTACAGAAATTTTTGGAAAGTCAGGGCGTTGCGACCGAGTCGGCAGAAATTGAATTTGTGGCTAAGGAGCAATTGGAATTAAGTGATGAGGACAAAGAGAAAGTGGAAAATTTTATTGATAGTTTGGATTATTCGGATGATGTGGCTGATTATTATACTAATGCGAATATTTAAAAATGCAAAAAGTTAAAATTATACTTGGCATTGACCCTGGCATTGCCGACACTGGGTTTGGTGTTATTTCCAAAGATGCGCAAGGTAAAATCAAATGTCTTGATTATGGTTCAGTAAAAACCGACGCTCACACACCACTGACAGATCGTTTAGAAATTTTAAATCGCGCGCTTGCCGATATTATCAAAAAGTATAAACCGGATTTAATTTCAGTCGAAGAATTATTCTTTAATAAGAATGTAAAAACCGCGCTTGTGGTTGGACATGCTCGCGGTGTTATTTTGTTAACAGCAAGACAGCAAAATGTGCGCGTGGTTGAGTTTACACCACTACAAGTAAAGCAGGCAGTTTCTTCTTATGGAAAAGCGCCCAAGGCGCAGGTGCAAAGAATGGTAAAAATGTTGTTGAATTTGAAAAATATTCCTCAGCCCGATGATGCGGCTGATGCTCTTGCCGTCGCGATTTGTGCGTGCAATCAGCACCTGGACACAGTCTAATTGTTTATAAAAAATAAATCAAAATTCGTTGTATGAATAAATTAAAAATAGTTTCAATATCTGCAGAGCTTTCGCCTTTTTCTAAGTCTGGTGGTTTGGCTGATGTGGCTCGTAGTTTACCCAAGGCCTTGTCCAGGCTGGGTCATGAGATTATTTGCATTACACCCTTGTATGGACAAGTGATTGATAAAGAAAAATATGATTTAAAACTACTTTATAAAAATGTAAAAGTTTCTTTAAATTCAAAAGAGGAAGTGGTTGTTAATTATTGGAAGGGTTATTTATTGAAAAATTTGCCAGTTTATTTTATTGAGAATACGAAATATTTTTCCAAGAAAAAAACCCTATATGGGTCTGATCGTGAAAATGAGCGTTTTTTGATTTTTGATGTAGCGGCTTTAAAATTGATTTCAATGTTAAAGTTTGAAGCTGATATAGTTCATTGTCATGATTGGCAGACTGGTTTAATCCCATTTTATTTAAAAACAGATTTCCGCTATTCCAAAACATTGCGCAACGCAAAGACTATATTTACAATTCACAATTTAATTTTTCAGCTGGGAATGAATTGGTGGGAGGTGCCAATAGAGAAAAAGGACTTTGGGCGTAAAAAAATTCCCCATATCACTGATCCGGATATTAAATATCTTAATTTTGCCAAGCGAGCAATTTTGTCAGCTGATATGGTAAACACGGTAAGTGAGCAATATCGGGAAGAGATAATTACAAAGAATATTGGGCAGGACTTGCATCGTGTTTTGAAAAATCGAGAAGATCGCCTGTTTGGCATTGTGAACGGTATTGATTATAAGGCTTATAACCCATTAGAAGATCCGGGATTACACAAGAAATATGATTATCAAAAAAGTCAGAACAAAAAAGAAAATAAATTATTTGTTCAGGAAAAATTTGGCTTAACAATTGATCCCGATGTTCCACTTATTTGTTCAACGTCGCGTGTGACCTTTCAGAAAGGCTTTGAATTAATACTAAAAATTATCTGGCAATTAATGGAGTTGAATTTGCAAATGATCGTGATTGGCGCTGGTGATAAAAAATACATCAAGGAGTTGCAAAAAGTTGCCAAGAAATACCCTAACAAGTTGGCCGTGATACCTTCGCACGAGGAGAATCAGAAATATGAGACCTTGGTTTATGCTGGCTCAGATTTTTTCTTATTACCGTCACATCACGAGCCTTGTGGTATTAACCAATTAATCGCCATGCGTTATGGCTGTGTGCCAATCGTTCGCAAAATCGGTGGTCTGAATGATACTGTGCGTAATTTTAACCCAACAGTAAAAAGAGGAACTGGTTTTTCTTTTGCCGGGTTTGATAAATTTTCATTGTATGGAGCGATCATTAGGGCGCTAGAAGTGTATAAAGACAAAGAAACATGGAAGGATTTAGTGGTGCGCGGTATGCAAGAATCAAATAGCTGGGAAATACCAGCGAAGAAATATTTGGCGCTATACAAGAAGGCGTTGAAGTTGAAATAATATTTACTTAAAGAAAATTTATATAATATTAATAAATATCAAGATGCTCAATCTATGGTGATTGTAACTTGGTTATTAATTATTCTGTTATGCTTTGGATTAATTTTTTACATTTATATCAACCAGCCAACAAGGATGCTTATTTTATTCAAGAAGCAACTGACATGAGCTATCGGAGAATTGTAAGAGCCTTGGAGGAAAATCCGCAAACTAAGTTTACTTTAAATATTCAAGGTTGTTTGTTCGCGCACTGGGAGGCGTTAAATGAGGGTGACTTAATTGGGAGAATTAAAAAATTAGTTAAAAAAGGGCAGGTAGAACTCACCGGGACTTGTGCCTATCATCCCTTAGTGCCATTGATACCGCTTGAGGAGGTGGAAAGGCAAATTAAAGAAAATGAGATTATTTTGCAAAAGCATTTTGGATCCGACTTCAAGCCCAGGGGATTTTTTTTCCCAGAAATGGCTTATGGTGTGGAGGCAGCCAAACTGGTAAAGAGCTTGGGCTATGAGTGGATTATCGTGGATGAAATCGCTCATGGTGGACAGTTTGGTAATGTTGATTTTTCTAAAAACTATCTAGATGAGAATAGTGGACTAAAGGTTGTGTTTCGGATGAGGGGCTTGTCGCAAAACTTTGTGCCGGATATTTTGGGTAATGACCAAAAACTGTTGGATTATAAAAATAAACATGAGTTATATATTACGGCGACGGATGCTGAGCTTTATGGCTTACGACATCTTGACCATACGGCTGAATTTGAAAAACTCTTAAAAAGAGCTGATTTAAAAACGTTGACAATTTCCGAGCATCTTCAGAATAAAACCGCGGTGAAAGTAAAAATCACTCCTTGTAATTGGGAGTCAACGGAGTCAGAAATCACCAAAAGCGTGCCTTATGCACTATGGCTAGATCCTAGAAATAAAATACACAAACAGCTTTGGAATTTAGCCAATTTGGCTAATGAGGTTATTGAGAACAATGCTGAGGATGAAAATATTATTTGGGCGCAAAGACACTATACTCTGGGTTTGGCAAGTTGTACTTTTTGGTGGGCATCGGGACGCGACTTTAAACTATTTGGCTCTGTTTCCTGGAATCCGGATGAGGTTGAGCGCGGTGTTAATGAGTTTATTCGCGCAATCAGATCCTTGCATAATGTGGAAACTAGGAGTGTGAAAATAAAAGGCGAAAAGCTTTATATAAAAATAAAACATATGATTTGGCATGAGCATTGGGAGTACCATTGGAAAAAAAATTAATCAATCTTCTTGTCGGGCTCTTTGTTTAAAAAATAATTTAATTAAAATATAAGACGTGGTACCTGTATTTCCGCAAGAGCGGGAATAGCGATACTGGAAAGTTATGAATAGAATAAATCAATTATTGGATGATGAATATGTTATTACATATTTAAAAAAAAGGATTTTGCCAAGTTATCCAGATTTTGTTGATATTAAAAAAGTAGTTATTAAACCTTGGAAAAAGCTTATTTGGGAAACTACGTATCATGTGGTGATTGAGTTTGTAACTACGTTTGTTGATAAAAAAGGTAAGCGCCGTGAGCTACCAATTTTTTGTACAGCTCATTCTACTGAGCCTCGAAAGAATGTTTATGATAATTTGAAATTTCTATGGAGTCATGGATTTGGCGACGGCTATTTAAGTATCCCGCATCCACTTTATTACTCCGACTATTTTCGAGCCACATTTTATCGCGGCGTTAAAGGCAGTAATTTATATTATTTTATTAGAGAGAGTAATTTTCCAATCATTGAAGATATGGTGCCCAAGACAGCTAAGTGGTTCTCTCGTTTGCACAAATTAAAAGTTTCTGATGAACAACGATTCAACGAAGATAATAGTCGTATCAAGACAGTGTATCCGGGTGTAGAGCATACACTAGAAAGAATACAAAATGATTTTCCGGAATATTATGATTTTTATGTAAAGGCGTATGCAATTTTTGTAAAAAATGAAGAAGAGTTTTTATCGTCAACAAGTAAGCGATGGCTGGTTCATGGTGATGCACACCCAGAGAATGTAATTAGAATGGGCAAGAGAAAAATTGGGGTTATCGATTTTACGGATTTATCGTTTACAGATTTCGCAAGAGACTTAGGAACATTTTCACAACAACTAGAGTATATGTGTAGTCGAAAAATTGCCGACGAGAGTTACCAGAAAAAAATTAAAAATTTATTTTTGGATAGTTATTTCAAGAGTAGCAGAGTAAAACTAACAGAAGATTTACAAAAAAGAATTGATAATTATTATAACTGGACGGCAATCAGAACTGCCACTTTTCTTTTATTGAAATACGACCCTAATCCAGAGAGGGCGCAAATCCTAATTGATAGAGTTAAACAGAATTTAAATATATAATTCGTGTAATTTTTTATTAATAATAAATAACCAAATTTCAATAACTAATAAATGATCTTTGTGATTATTGGTTATTGTTTCCTGGTTATTCCAAAATTTATGTTAATTGATTTACAACTTCATTCAACTTATTCAGATGGATATTTAACGCCAACCGAGGTGGTGGATTTTATTCATTCCAAGGGTATCAAGGTGGCGGCTTTGACTGATCATAACACCGTCGGTGGCTTGGATGAATTTCGCGCTGCCTGTATTGCTAAAGGTATCAAGCCAATTACGGGTTTGGAGTTGTACGTGAAGCATAAAAATAAGCGCTTGAATTTTTTGTGGTATAATTTTGATGATCGTAACCCGCAATTACACAAGTTGTTGCGCGATACGCAGGTGCGACGTCGTAAAAAAGTTCGTGAAGCCTTGAATAAATTAGTGGTCAAGGGTTTTGAAATTGACGTTGACAATATCTTGGACGAATTCAATCATTATATTCCCGTCAATCAAGTTGTTGACCGCTTTTTAGCCGTTCCGGAAAATGCTGCCAGGGTGATGGCGGAAATGCAAACTAATATTTTACGTGAAAATGAAGTTATTAATAAATATTTTTACAACAAGGAAACTAGTTTTTTGGATAATACTTATGTCAGCTTGGAAAGAATTTTAAAATTGAAAAAAGATCTAGGGGGAAAAATTATTTTTAATCATCCGGGCAAGTACAACCAACTTCGAAAACCAGTATTGGAGGATTTGAAGCACATGGGAATCGATGGTATTGAGGTTTTGTCACCACATCATAGTTATGGCGCGGTAGTGTACGCGCAATTAATGGCTCGTGAGTTTGATTTGATTGAAACTGGTGGTTCTGATTTTCATCGTCATGAAGGTAATAATTTTAGAATTCAAAATTCTTGGAATTATTTTAAAATCGATTCATCTAAATTACGAAAAATTAATGAAATTATTGAATAAATTGTATATGGCTCAACATTTAATATTTGAAGGCGCGGAATTGGCTGGTAAGAGCTGGTTGATGAGCCAGGTTTATAATCACTTGGAGCCAAAGTATAACCAAAATAAAAATATTTTGGATGGTTGTCATTGGTTTAATTGCGACATTGGAGTTTACGGAACAGGACATGGCCAAAAAGTGATTGATGGCTATTTGGGCATCTTTGAAGAACTGCGAGAAAAAAATTTAATCGTAGAAAAATTGCATATTTCCGACAAGGTTTATAATCAGATTTATAATAATTTAGAGCTGGATTATTCACTGGTGGAAGATCGTTTGCAAAATTTAGATTTTAAAATAATTTTAATCAAATTTCCGGAGGATGAAAATATTTTGGAAAAAAGAATTCAGGATCGTTTGAATATTTATCCTAATTATAAAAATATTCTACATAGTGCCACTTGGTATATCGAACAGCAACACAAATATATAAAAGCTGTTAAGGAGTCTCGACTGCCATCATTGGTGGTGGAAACAAATACCCTGCCCGATGATAAATTAGTGCAAGACATTTTACATTGGATTGGGGAGCAATAATAATTAACTTATTATTCTGGTTGCCCAGTTAGCTGGTCGCCTAGTTATTTACTTTTATGAAAAAATTAAAAATTTTAATGGTGACCGCGGAAATGGCGCCATTTGCTAAAGTAGGTGGTCTGGCAGATGTTTTGGGAAGCTTGCCAATGGCTTTGAAAAAAAATAATTGCGATGTGCGCATCGTCATGCCTCTTTATGGTTTAATTGACAAGGAGAAATATAATATCCAAAAAAAATTTGCCAATATTGCCGTGCCTTTTGCGGACAAGATGGTTAAAGTTAATGTCTGGGAAACTAGTTTTAAAAGTGTTAAGGTTTATTTTATTGAGTACTCAAAATATTTTGGGAAAAAAGATGTTTATATCCACGACGACAATGCAGAGAGATATCTATTTTTCTCACAGGCTAGTCTGTATGTCTTGCCAGTTTTAAAATTCCAGCCTGATATTATTCATTGTCATGATTATCACACTTCCATGATACCGCTTTTGTTAAAATCCTCTAATTATGAATATTTTAAAAACATCAAAACAGTTTTAACTATTCATAATTTACAATATCAAGGCAAGACAAGTCAAAAAGTTTTAGAATTAATTGGACTGGATCGTGATGTAGGGGAGAAGACTTTAAATTTTATGGAAAAGGGTATTGTCTATGCCAATCAAGTAAACACGGTGAGTCCGACATATTCCAAAGAAATTTTTGGAAAGCTATTCGGAGCTGGGCTTGAAAAACTTTTGCTAAAAAATAAAAATAAAGTATCTGGTATTTTAAACGGCATTGATATGGATTTCTTTAACCCAGCCAAGGATAAATTGATTGCAAAAAAATATTCAAGTGATAATTTGACTGGTAAGAAAATAAACAAAACAAAGCTTCAAGAATTGGTTGGACTTGAGATGTCGAGCAAGCCCCTTGTTGGGCTTATTTCAAGATTTGTGGAACAAAAGGGGTTGGGATTAATTACGGAGGAAATTATCAATCTTGATTGTCAGTTTGTTTTTTTAGGAACTGGTGATAAAAAATACGAAGACTTATTGAAAAAATTAGCAAAACAATATCCACAAAAGGTTAGTGTACAAAATAAATTTGATATAAAATTAGCCCAGCTTATTTATGCCGGTTCGGACATATTTTTGATGCCGTCACGCTTTGAGCCATGTGGTTTAGGCCAAATGATTGCGATGCGCTATGGGACTGTGCCCGTCGTGCGCGCAGTCGGTGGCTTGGTGGATACGGTATTTGAATGTGAGGCAAGGCATGTAAGGTGTCAGATGAATGGCTTTTCTTTTGAGACAATGACGATAAAAGGCCTGAAAGATGCATTAAAAAGAGCAATAGCCTTATATTCCAATAGTGATGAGTGGAAAAAAATTCAACGGACTGGCATGACAACTGATTTTTCTTGGAATCATTCAGCCCAGAGGTATATAGAATTGTATAAAAAGGCCCTAAAATAGAGAATTTAATTATTTAAAACAGGAATACAAATTAGTTATTCCTGTTTTTTGTTTTTTGCAGTTACGGAATCTGTTATAGCTAAATTAAATACTCAAAAAGTCTTTGGCTTTTATAAAATAATATGTTATAATAATTGTATAAATTAACTTCATTATTATTTTGTAGTATTCTCGCACTTGGCGAGCAAGTGGATTATTAAAAAATTCAAATTCTACAAATTTAAATTTATGCAACTATATCGAGGAATTATAAAACAAGCCCTGGATGTTACCTGGAAGAGTAAGTATCTTTGGTTTTTTGGGTTGTTTGCAGCTTTATTGGGCAATGGTGGTGAGTATGAAATTTTATTCCGAGCTTTATCTGGGAATTTTAACAATGACTTTTTTTCTGGCTTTAGGATGATTGCTCAGACTGGTGTCTTTTCCTGGCAGGGATTACGCAATTTTGGTAATTTGTTAATCACACAGCCGATTTCAGTGATTGTGGCCCTTTTGGTGCTAGTTATTTTCTTAGCCTTGTTTGCGTTTGTAATTTGGCTGGTTAATGTTTCGCAGGCTGCCTTGGTTAATAATACTTTATTAAAAATTGATAATAAGCAGACTTCTTTTAGGGAGGCATTAGAGAGTGGAATGAAAAAGTTTTGGCCAGTTTTTGGCTTTAATTTTGTCTCCAAGCTTATTACGATAATTTCATTGGCGATAATTTCTTTTATTGTGGTTATGGGTAATAATTTGGGATCAACCATGTCTCTTATTGTTTATACTTTTGTTATTTTATTGTTTATTCCGGTTGCAATGTCTTTTTCGTTTATCGTGAAATATAGTATTGGTTATTCCGTAATTAATAATGTTGAATTCGTTAATGCCTTTAAATCTGGCTGGGAGCTTTTTAGAAAAAATTGGTTGATTAGCTTAGAAATGGCGTTCATCTTGTATTTTTTGAACATTGTGATTGCGCTATTATTTATTATAGTTGTTTTAGTTTTTGCGACCCCTTTCGCCTTGTTGGCTTTCTTGGCTTCAGGATTGTCTATGACTGGTATGTTCTTGTTTATTATCGGTGTGGGCATTATTTTCTTCTTTGCTTTTTTAATTGTGACCGGCTCATTAGTGGCCACTTTTCAGATTTCTGCTTGGACTTCTTTGTTCGTCGAATTAATTGGCAAGGGTGCAAAGAGTAAATTAGTGAGAATGTTTACGAGATAATAAGTTAATCAGACAATATGCAATCAATTGAAGATTTAATTTCATCATCGAGCGGTGGTTTTGTTGACGAAGATAGCACAGAGGGTGTCTTTGCTAAGAAACAAAAAGGGATGAAAATAAAAGAAAAAGAAAGAGTCGCGGAACAGATGGCCGTCGGTCTTGGCGTGCCCTACATTAATCTCTTCGGTTTTCCAATCAGTGCCGAGGCCTTGAGCCTGATTGACGAGAAAATAGCTATCCAAGAAAAGATAGTTTGTTTTTTTTATGATGGTGAAAATATCCGCATTGCTGCAACCAATCCTGACAATCCGGTAGTACTTAAAAAAATGGAAGAAATCTGTGCAGAAAAATATAGTAAAGGGGCGATTTATTTGATTTCTGATAATAGTTTGATTTATGCTTTAAAGCAATATGCCAGCTTGCCTAAAATAAAAAAATTAGTTAATGGTGTAGAAATTAAGGGTGCGGATGTAGAAAAATTCGAACAAGAGATAAATGATTATAAAAGTTTAGATAAAAAAATCAATGAAGTAAATATTTCTGATGTTGTTACTTTAATTTTAGCAGCTTCGATAAAAATGAACTCCAGTGATATTCACATTGAGGCAGAAGAAAAAGGCATTGTGATTCGTTATAGAATTGACGGGGTGTTGCATGATGCAGCGGTGATTGATAAGGATAAATGGAAAAAGATAATTTCTAGAATGAAGTTATTGGCAAAGGTGAAAATAAATATTGAAAACAAACCACAGGATGGACGGTTTACGATTTTTTTGAATGAAAAAAAGATAGACGTACGTGCTTCTTTTTTGCCAACGTCTTATGGAGAGAGCGTGGTAATGCGTTTGTTGTTTTCTGATTCAGTTACGCTTGGTTTTGAGCAATTAGGCTTACGTGCGCGTGAGTTTGAAATTTTAAAAAAAGAAATGGTCAAGCCGAATGGAATGATTTTGACTACTGGTCCGACTGGCTCTGGTAAGACAACTTCCTTGTACGCGATTTTAAATACTTTAAATACAGAGAATACAAAGATTATTACCTTGGAAAATCCGATTGAATATCAATTGAAGGGTATTAACCAAAGTCAGATTGATGAAAAGAAGGGTTATACTTTTGCAAATGGTCTTCGTTCGGTTTTGCGTCAAGATCCGGATGTGGTGATGGTTGGAGAAATTCGTGATTTAGAAACAGCTGAGATTGCCATTCAGGCGAGCTTGACCGGGCATTTGGTTCTGTCGACCTTGCACACTAATGACGCAGCCGGTGTAATTCCACGCTTGATTGACATGGGAGTTAAATCTTATTTTTTGACGCCATCTATTAATGCTTTAATCGGACAAAGATTGATTAGAAAGGTCTGTAATAATTGCAAAGTTGAACATGTCTTAACGGCGGAAGAGAAGCAATTGGTACAAAAAATATTAGCGGTAATATCTCCGAAAGCGGAAGTGAATATTCCCAACGAATTGCCAAAGATTTTTAAGGCGGGAGCTGGTTGTGAGAAATGTGGCGGGACAGGCTATAAGGGGCGAATAGGTATTTATGAAATCTTGACTATGAGTGATGATGTTAAGGAACTGGCTGATAATGGGGCGCCGGCGTTTAAGATATTGTATCAGGCGATTGAGAATGGAATGGTGACGATGTTGCAAGACGGAGTTTTGAAGTGTATGGACGGTGTTACTAGTTTGGAAGAAGTTTATCGTGTGATTGGCAAGTTTGAATATGTTGATGCCTTGTATGACGTAGTTGTATCCAAGACACTTGGACGGGGCTTTGTTTTGTCAGACGAGACATTGATAAAAATGGGCGGAGTGTCTAGCGATATTCTAAAGTCAGGGGGTATTATCAAAAACTCCTCTTCTGGCGAGATGTTAAATTACATTTTAGCTTTAGCGATAAAGGTGGAGGCAGGTGATATTCATATCGAGCCGATAGAAAACGGCGTTAAGGTGCGTTTTAGAATTGATGGTATTTTGTCCGATGTTTCTGATGTAACAAAGGAGAATTATATTCAAATTTTATCTAAAATAAAATCAACAGCTGGTATTGCTACAAATATTAAGCAACCAACCATCGATGGACGTTTTAGTATTACGTTCAATTCAAAAAATATTGACTGTCGTTTGTCGATAATTTCTGGTGCCTATGGTGAAACAGTTGTAATTAGAATGTTGACTAGCCAAGCAGCTGAATTAAAAATGGAAGATTTGGGTATTAGGCCATATTCATTAGAAAAGATTAATAAGGCAATTCACAAGAGTAAGGGCATTGTTATCACCACTGGTCCGACTGGATCTGGTAAGACAACAACATTATATAGTGCTTTGAATAAATTAAATAGTCCTGATGTGAAAATTATGACCATTGAAGATCCGATTGAATATCACTTGAATGGCATTTTGCAGACTCAAATTGATAGTGCTGGTGGTTATACTTTTGGGATGGCAATTCGGTCATTTATGCGCCAAAATCCAAATATTATCATGGTGGGAGAAATCAGGGATGCAGAAACAGCCAAGGTGGCTATTGAGGCCAGCTTGACTGGACATTTAGTTTTGTCCACGATCCATGCCAATAGTGCCGCGGGTGCGATTGCTCGTTTTGTCGGCTTGGGCATGGATCGCCAAGCCTTAGCCAGCTCCATGGAGTGTTCCATTGGTCAAAGATTAGTGCGCAGGGTTTGTCAAAAATGCAAAAAAGAAATTGAGTTAGATGAAGTTCTTTTGAAAGAAGTTCAGAATATTTTGGCTGGTATTAATAAGGATTTAAATATTCAGATTCCGACTGAGTTGAAATTTTATAAAGGTGAGGGCTGTCCTGAGTGTAGTGGGATTGGCTATAAGGGTAGAATTGGTATTTATGAGGCGATTAGCATGGATGACGAAATGCAAAAAATTATTCAAATTGATAATGTGACTAATGCTGACATTGAAGAGAACGCTGTTAAAAATGGAACGGTCTTGATGATTCAAGATGGTATTCTTAAGGCGCTAGAAGGCGAGACAACGGTAGAGGAGGTTTTGCGTGTGGCACGATAATTAATTTATTTAAGATATAAGAAAATGATAAACAAGAAATTCATTCAGAAGTTAAAAAAAGAATATGATGATCAGAATAGTCAGCGCAGACAAATTATTGCTTTAGCCAATGTGGTTTTACATGATTCAAAGCGAGCAATTTTTTCAATGCATCGTGGTGATATGAAGAAAGCTAATGAGAGCTTAACTGAGATTGAAAAAATCTTGGCGAATTTGGAAAAAAAGTTTAGCTTTACTAGATTACTAGAGGAAGGATCATATAAGGCGGGGATGGAGGAGTATGTGGAGGCCAAAATGTACTACTTGATTATTTCCGGTGATAAGATTGACAAGATCAAGGGATTAAGTATAAAATATGATAGCTACTTAGGCGGCATTTGTGACACCACTGGTGAGCTGGTGCGACGTGCAGTAAATGAGGCGGCTAAGGGTAATTTTAAAGAAGTCGATAAGATTAAAAATATTATTAATGACATTATGGCCGAATTGGTAGAATTTGACATGACTGGTTATTTGCGAACAAAATATGATCAAGCAAAAGGTAATCTGCGCAAAATTGAGCAAGTTGCCTACGAAGTTAATCTTAGAAAATAGTCACATAATTATTTGTAATATTTGGATCCGCCACGGCGGATTCGGGTTATATGCCACATGAAAATAGTCATCATCTCCGACATTCACGACAATATCCCTAATCTCGAAAAATGTTTGCAGTGGTGCCGTGACAATACCATCGATCAGCTTATTTGTTGTGGTGATGTAGCTAATAGTGAAACAATAAAATATTTATCAGAAGGTTTCAAAAATAATATCCACATTATCCGAGGTAATGCGGATATTTATTATGAAGAGGAATTGGAATATTATAAAAATTATACCGACCATGGTCGTTTTGGTAAGTTTGTATTGGAGGGATTTAATATTGGCATGTGCCATGAGCCGGAATTTTTTAGTCAAACGGAAGAAATGTGCACTTGTAACTTAGTTTTTTACGGGCACACGCATCGACCGCATATTCAAAAAAAAGGCAATACTCAATATATAAATCCGGGAACACTGGGGGGTAACTTCTTTATGGCCACCTTTGCTTATTGGGAAATAGAGACTGGGACATTTGAATTGAAAATTTTGGAACAAATTTAAAGTCTCCCTCGCCCCGCGGGAGAGGGTTGGGGTGAGGGGGCGTTTAGGAAAATAGACGACGGATATGAAATTAAATAAAACTCAAAAAAAAGAATTATTACGAATTGCGCGCGCGTCGGCTGAGAGCTTGGTGCGTGATGGTAAGGTGGCTGAATTTAAAATCACCGATGAAGGTTTGAAGGAATGGAAGGGGGCTTTTGTAACATTGTCAAAAAATGGAAAATTGCGCGGCTGCATCGGTCAAATTATTGCCTCAGAAAAACCGCTTTGGCGTGTTGTGAGCGAGATGGCGATGGCGGCTTGTTGCGAAGATTCACGTTTTGATCCAGTGGCAGTCGATGAGTTAGTAGAGTTGCATTATGAAGTTAGTGTTTTATCTGCGCCGACCAGAATTGCTGATTGGAAAAAGATTGAACTAGGTAAACATGGCGTGATAATTCGTAAAGGCACTTGCGCCGGTCTGTTTTTGCCCCAAGTAGCCACGGAAACGGGTTGGGGTCGGAAGAAATTTTTGGAAGAATTGTGTAAACAGAAAGCTGGACTAGGAAAGGATTGTTATAAAGATTCGGAGGCGGTGATTGAAGTATTTGAGGCGGAAGTGTTTGGGGAAGAAAATTAAAAGAGAATAAGTAATCTCCCTCGCCCCGGCGGGAGAGGGTCGGGGTGAGGGGAAAGTTTGATAAATTATCCTAATATTAGATACAAAAATAAAACTTGTCGCCGAAAGGCTTGACAAGTTTTTTGTTGTGTGCTATGATGTTTTTACGAAGTTGATTTTTGACAATAAAAAAGAAGTAGAATGCAGTAACCGTGCCGACGACCGGAACGGTAAAAATTCACCAGGAGGACGAACGATGCCCCGAAACAAAGGAAAGCCCGTAGTCGTAACCGCAAGCGCCAAGTGCGCCCTTATTGATGATGCTCTGACTCGCACCGCCCTGACCTGCGTCGCCGGCTGATCGGCAACCGCCTGGCCGACATGAAGAACTCGGCCCCAGTAGTAAGAATGTGTTTTAGTACAGCTGACCGAGTAGTGAGGGGGCCGGAAAAAACATACACGTCCATTTTGGACAAGAGCCCACCAAGAGGCCAAAAAAAATGACCGGAAAATTCCGCATGCGTGGCCGAAGTACCTTTGGCTAGGTGTTGACAAAAAACTCAACACCGGTAACTAAAACACGATTTCCGTTTGCAAGAGGCTATATGAGATTTTTTCGAAAATCTCATATAGCCTTCTTTTTTTTGCAAAATTGCCAACAAAAAAGTGCGACTGGGAAATCGCGCTTTTTATTATATAAGTAGAGGATTAGATTTCTCCCTCGCCGAAAATCTACCTCACCCTAACCCTCTCCTGGCAAGGAGAGGGAATTACTTGATGACCTTTTTCAAATATTGTCCCGTATAACTCTCTTTCACTTTCGTCACGTCAACCGGCGTGCCTTGGGCGACGATGTAGCCACCTTTGTTGCCACCTTCCGGACCCATGTCGATGACCCAGTCAACAGATTTGATAACATCGAGATTGTGTTCGATGACGAGGACGGTGTTGCCCTTGTCAACTAATTTATTTAGAACTTCTAATAATCTTTTGATATCGTCAAAGTGAAGACCGGTAGTGGGCTCATCGAGAATATATAAAGTCTTGCCGGTTGAGCGGCGGGCTAACTCAGTGGAGAGCTTCACGCGTTGGGCTTCACCACCAGACAGAGTGGTGGCTGATTGTCCTAATTTAATATAACCAAGTCCGACTTCATTTAGTGTCGCTAATTTTTGGTGAATCGCGGGAATATTTTTGAAGAAGCGCATGCCTTCTTCGATGGTCATATTAAGGACATCGGAAATATTCTTGCCCTTGTATTCGATGCTTAAGGCTTCTTTGTTGTATCTGTGTCCATGGCAAACATCGCATTCGACGTAAACATCAGGCAGGAATTGCATTTCGATTTTGACCATGCCATCGCCGGCGCAAGCTTCGCAGCGGCCACCAGTGACGTTGAAGGAGAAGCGACCAGCTTTGTAGCCTTTGATTTTGGCTTCGGGTAGGCTCGCAAATAAATCTCTGATTGGAGTGAAGGCGCCGGTGTAAGTCGCTGGGTTGGAGCGGGGAGTGCGGCCGATGGCGGATTGATCGATATTGATTACTTTATCAATATATTGTAAACCTTCGATGCTGGTGTGGGCTCCCGGTTCGGCTTTGGCACGGTAGAACTTTTTATTCAAGGCAGTGGCTAGGATGTCAGTCATCAAGGTTGATTTACCTGAGCCGGAAACACCAGTGATAGCAATAAATTTACCTAATGGAAAACTGACATCTATATTTTTAAGATTGTGTTCGCGCGCGCCGGTGATTTTGATGGCCATTTTATTGCCTGGGCGATAAGTTTTTGGTCCGGGAATAGATTTTTTGCCAGATAAGTATTGGCCAGTGATGGAATTGGGGTTGGCCATGACTTCGGCCGGTGTGCCTTGCGCCATTACTTCGCCACCGTGAACGCCAGCGCCAGGTCCGATGTCGATGAGCCAGTCAGAAGCTTCCATAGTATCTTCATCGTGTTCGACCACGATGATGGTGTTACCGATATCACGTAGGTTTTTGATGGTTTGAATCAATTTTTGGTTGTCTCGTTGGTGGAGACCGATTGATGGTTCGTCGAGAATATATAAGACACCAACTAGTTTTGTGCCGATTTGATTGGCTAATCTGATGCGTTGGGCTTCACCGCCGGATAGAGTATTGGCGGAACGATCTAATGTTAGATAACTCAAACCAACGTTAAGTAAAAATTCTAAACGAGAGATAATTTCTTTGAAAATCTGCACCGAAATTTTCTTGTCACGGGCGGATAGGGTAGTTGATTCGCTCAAGGTCTCGAAAAAAGTTTTTGCCTCGCCCAAGGGCATGCCACTGACGTCGGAAATAGACAAGTCGGCCACCTTAACACCGAGGATTTCGCGCTTCAAACGTTTGCCATTACACTCAGGACATTTCAAGACGCGCATATATTGCTCGATTTCCTTGCGAGTGTAATCCGATTCGGTTTGTTTGTAACGTCGTTCAAGATTAGGAATGACACCTTCAAAACTAGTTGCCATTTCGCCGGAGAAGCGGTTACTCTCGTATTCAATATCATAATTTTTATCACCGGTGCCGTACATCACGATTTCTAATTGTTTTTTGGTTAGATCTTTAATGGGTGTATTTAAATCAAAACCATTCTTTTGGGCAACAGTGCCTAGGATGCGCATGAGCCAGGTTTGATTCGAAGCACTATTGTGCGACCAAGGTTTGATGCCGCCCTGGGCGATGGTTAAATTGGGATTGAAAATCAGTTTTTGTTCGATTTCTAGTTTTGTGCCCAGGCCACCACATTCAGGACATGCGCCATGGGGAGAATTGAAAGAGAAATTGCGGGGTTCCAATTCTGGCAAGCTGATGTCGCAAGTCGGGCAGGCATATAATTGAGAATAGGTGCGTGTTTTGTCAGTATCAACGTCTAAAACATTGACCAAGCCCTCACCGAATTTAGTCGCATGTTCAATTGCCTCCGCCAAACGCGCCTTATCTTCCTTGTCTTTGGAGACGGTCGGGCGGTCAATGACGATTTCCAGAGTGTGTTTCTTATTCTTGTCAACTGTTTTGTCAGCAAATTCTTCAATAGTATAAATAGCATTATCAAAACGGACCTTGGAGTAGCCGGCTTTCTCAATGCTGGTCAAAAGATTTTTGTGTTCGCCTTTTTTGTCCTTAATAATCGGCGCTAAAATGATGATATTTTTGCCTAAATAATTTTTGGTGATTTGTTCGTTGATTTCATCAATGGTGAATTGCTCAATCTTTTTGCCGCATTCTGGACAGTGCGGGACGCCGATGCGGGCGTATAATAAGCGTAAGTAGTCGTAAATTTCGGTAATGGTGCCGACGGTTGAGCGAGGATTGTGAGGGGCGGTTTTTTGATCAATGGAAATCGCAGGGGAGAGACCCTCGATAGAGTCCGCATCAGGTTTGTCCATGAGACCGACAAATTGACGGGCATAAGCAGATAAAGACTCGACATAACGGCGCTGTCCTTCGGCGTAAATAGTGTCAAAGGCCAAAGAAGACTTGCCCGAACCGGATAGGCCGGTAATTACGACAAATTTGTCGCGGGGGATATTGATATCAATATTCTTGAGATTGTGCACACGCGCACCTTTGACGCGAATAAAATTTCCTGGTGTGCTATTTGTCAAAGCGACTTCTGTCTCTTTTATAGTTTTCTTAGCCATATTTTATAGTAATTGAATAAAATTTTTTAGAACAAAATTATTATACATAATAAAAAGGGATAAGGCAAGGGCGAGCGCGCTCTGCCGATTTAAAAAATTTCAAAAAAAAGTGAAAAAATGTTATAATATACTAAAGTGTTAATAACTTATTTAAATACTAATCTATGAGCAATCGAGAAAAAAAGATTATTATCGTTGATGACGATCTTTTAATAGTAGATTTGTATAAAAAGGGATTATTTTTTGCCGGGTTTCAAGTAATCTCAGCAAATAATGGCAAGGAGGGCTACAAAAAAATTCTAGCTCAGAGACCAGACTTGATTATCACAGATATTGTCATGCCTTGGTATGATGGTTTTTATTTGATTGAAAAAGTCAAAAAAGACAAAAATGTTTCCGCAATTCCCTTGATTGCTTTTTCAAATCTGGATAGTCAGGAGGACAAAAAAGAAGCTATGGAACTGGGTGCAGATTTGTTTCTATTGAAAACAACGATGACGCCCAGTGATTTGGTGAAAAAAATAGAGGAAATACTAAAGTAAAAACTAAAGCTAAAAATAAAAACTAAAAACAAAAGTAAATTTTTATCAAAAGAAATTTTATTATTGTTTTTAGTTTTTTTATTGCATATAAGTATCTAGGGACAAATTGTCCCTAGATAGAACTGACTAAAAAATTGATAGAAACTGAAGTGGTCACAAATTGTGACCGGTTGATACTGAAGGGAGATGACAATTTATCACCACCCATAATCCATTGACAAATATTAATATTATGGTAAGATTTAACTATAATTATAGTAAACAATTACAATAATATGTTTGAAATAAAATCACAGGTAACGGTCAAAATATTGGGTTATTTCTTCTTGAATCGCAATAAGCAGAATTACATCAATGAATTGGCGAAAATATTAGAGATTGATCCGGGAAATATTGATAAGAAGTTGAAGGAATTGGAGCGAGAGGGTATTTTGGCTAGCGAATTAAGGGGTAATCAGAAATACTACTTTTTAAACAAAGATTTTTCCTTACTGAAAGAAGTCGAACGGCTTTATAATTTTAAATACGGCTTTGGCAAGATTATTGCCGATGCGATCATGGAGGTTGATGGAGTGAAAGAGGTTTATATTTTTGGTTCTTATGCCAAAGGTGGCTTTGGCGACGAGAGTGATATTGATTTATTATTGGTCGGTGATCAATCGGCAATCGGAGCGCGGAAAAAATTAGCCAAGATTGAAAAGCAGATTGGACGGGAGATAAATATTGTTAATTTAACCAAGAAAGAGTTGATTAAGAAAAAAAGCAACAAAGATGAATTTATAAGCAATATTTTTGCAAATAAAATAATCAAAATCTTATGACATTTGAGAAATTTGAATTTAAGCCAAGTCAAACCGAGAAATATTTTCTTTCGGCCAAAAGGGATTTAAAAATTGCCATTGGCTCTGATATTATTGATGTGCAATTTAAATTTAGCTATGATGCATTATTGAAATTAGCGATTACTGTTTGCGCTCACGAAGGTTTGCGAGTGAAGTCAAAAGCTGGGCATCATATTGAGTTGGTTGATAAATTGGCGGTAATTTTGCATGAGCCAGATGTTAGCATTATCGGTAATGAAATGAGAAAGAAAAGAAACTTTGATTTGTATAGTGGTGGCTTGGTGGTTTCAGAAAAAGAAGCACGTGAATACTGTAATTGGGTGAAGGATGTTTTTAGTAAGGCTGAGGATTTCTTGAATCAGAAAAAAGGAGTAGTTAAACTTCTTTAAAATATAATTTAAAATTTATATAAAATAACATAACCTTCACAACTCGCAAATTGGCACTCCTCCCCAGGTGAGCAATGATGGCGTGATTGTGCGACAATTCCTATGTCTAAGGAGAGTTTAATGCTTAAGCTGAATAAGCTTAAAATCAAGATGGTAGATTATTTTCATCTTATTTTTAAATCAACACACTATAATTATTACCGGATTGAATCTTATAAAAAAGACGAGAGCGGTAAGATTCATTGCGATATTACCTTTGATTCCTATTCTGCTTTGCGCCAATTTCAGGATAAATTACGCAAGATTTCTCTTGGTTTAGGCACGGTAGTGACGACAACGGTGATTGCAGCGCTGATTATTAATCTGTCGACCGGACCGGTGCTGAGCTCGTTTGCGGCGTCTTATGATTTTAGTCAGGGTGGGTGGTTGACTGAAGATCCAGCGGCTTTAGCTAGTCATGCACTTAGTCAAAGTGGCTGGACAAAATATTCATCAAAGGAGGCGGGAATTATGGCTGGGGCAGGGCAGATTTCTTTAGCATCTTCGACTAATTCGATAACTCAGACAAATAATAGTACGACGACTACTGGATTTAATTTAGCGGGTGTTGATACTGATTCTGGTAAGGTTAGTGTTTTGCCGGTGGGGACCGTGGGTGCGACAAGTAGTGTACAATTATCAGTTTTACCAGGGCAAAGTGGAAATGGCGTGGATGGATCATGGACAATTTTAAGTGCAAAAAATATAAATGTTGATAGCAATGGCAATGGGGGAAGAGTCTGTGCTGATGGTGTTAGCTATAATGCTGTTGCTGTGTCAACGACGACGG
This sequence comes from Patescibacteria group bacterium, assembly GCA_018897195.1. Taxonomy (NCBI): domain Bacteria; species Patescibacteria group bacterium. The sequence continues at coordinate 124,820 of JAHILH010000005.1, read as the reverse complement.
TTACGCTTTCTGCTACGCCGACGGCTGGTTGTTATGCCATTGGTGATAAAATAATGCTTTTAAATATTCAAGGGGATGGCGTTAATATCGATAATGTCGGAAATTATGAGATTCTTAGCATACAATCAATATCGACTAATATTATTACCTTTACTAGTAATAAGAAGAAATATTACGGCAATAAGATAAATGGTGATACGAATATTGGAACAGCGACTACTAATCAAAAATTAATTGTACAGCGGATTCCGCAGTATTCCAATGTTACTATTCAGTCCGGTGGTAGCTTGACAGCTAATAATTGGAATGGTGTTAATGGTGGTGCTTTAACTTTTTTTGCCAATGGGGCGGTGAACGTCCAGGGTGGCGGGAGTATTACAATGTCTGGAAAGGGATATCGAGGTGGTGATTTAACAACGAGACAGGGAGAATCTTATAGCGGTTTAGGCGGCGGCATAGATGGCTTCAATAATTTAGGCGGTGGCGGAAGTTATTATAAGAGTTATATCGAGTGTGACGAATTTGATTGCTGGACGGTGTATAGTTATTTGGCTGGTGGCGGTAGTCATAGCAATGTTGGCGAGATTGTTGGTGATGCCTTATATACCGGTGGAGGTGTTTATGGAGATGATAGTCTGACCAAGCTTTATTTGGGAAGTGCTGGAGGTTTTAATTCCGGTACGCCAGTAACAAGCGGTGGCAACGGTGGAGGAGTTATTTACATAATGGCAGATGCTATTTCTTTGACTAGTTCTGTGTCGGCCAATGGAACAACGCTAGCCACAGGTGCAGGTGGTGGTGGCGGTTCAATTTATTTAGCCGGTAATTCGCTAAATTTAGCAGTGAGCAGTGTCAATGTTGCGGGCGGTATTGGTGATCATATAAAAAATGGTTCCGGCGGAAGCGGTCGGGTGTTTTTAAAATCTAATAATTTTTCGGGAGATTATGATAGAACTAGCAATTATACTAATAATTTGAGCTCAAATGAGCCAAATTTTGACTGGACCTCGGTTGCAATTTCCGGTGATGGTTCTCGCCAAATCGCAGTGGCTTATGGAAGTCAGATTTATACGTCTAGTGATTTTGGTAATACGTGGGCTAAAAGAGGTGTCAATGCATATTGGACTTCTGTGGCAATGTCAGCTGATGGGTCCTACCAAACAGCGGTAACATATGATGATAAAATTTATATTTCTGATGATTATGGTAATACCTGGACGGCTAAAGGCTTAAAAAATAAATGGTCGGCTATTGCTATGTCGGCAGATGGTGCCAAGCAAACGGCCGTAGTTAACAATGGTCAAGTCTATATTTCCACCGATTTTGGCAACACCTGGATTGCGAAAAATTCCGTTAGAAATTGGTCTTCCGTGGCCATGTCCGCCGACGGCTCTCGTCAAACGGCTACTGCCTTGAATGGCCAAATTTATATCTCCACAGATTATGGCAATACTTGGACCGCGAAAGATTCAGCTCGAAATTGGAAATCTGTGGCTATGTCCGCCGACGGCTCTCGTCAAACGGCAGTCGTTGACAATGGTCAAATTTATATCTCCACTGATTTTGGTAATACTTGGACAGCGAAAGGTTTATCCGGAACTTGGCGTTCTGTTGATATATCTGCCGACGGCTCTCGTCAAACTGTAGTGGGCTATGGGGCACAAATGCAAATATCAACTGATTATGGCAACACCTGGACGACAAAAAATATTAGCTATTTAACATCAATATCTATGACGTCAGATGGGGCGACGCAAGTTACGGTTGGCAGTATGTTTAATAAAAACATTCTCTTTTCTGCTGATTATGGAAATACGTGGGCAGTAAAAAAGGGTGGCAAGTCTTGGCAAGCCAGCGCAATGTCTGCTAATGGATCTTATCAAACTGCAGTTGCCGCAAACGACAAAGTTTATGTTTCGGCTGATTACGGCAAAAACTGGATAGAAAAAATTGCTACCAATGCTTGGTCTTCCGTGGCCATGTCTGCCGACGGTTCTCGTCAAACGGCTACTGCTTTAAGTAGTCAGATTTATATCTCCACAGATTATGGCAATACTTGGACCGCGAAAGATTCAGCTCGAAATTGGTCTTCCGTGGCCATGTCTGCCGACGGTTCTCGCCAAACGGCAGTCGTTAATGGTGGTCAAATATATATCTCCACAGATTATGGCAATACTTGGACCGCGAAAGATTCAGCTCGAAATTGGTCTTCCGTGGCCATGTCTGCCGACGGTTCTCGCCAAACGGCTACTGCTTTGAGTAGTCAGATTTATATCTCCACAGATTATGGCAATACTTGGACCGCGAAAGATTCAGCTCGAAATTGGTCTTCCGTGGCTATGTCCGCCGACGGCTCTCGTCAAACGGCAGTCGTTGACAATGGTCAAATTTATATCTCCACAGATTATGGCAATACTTGGACCGCGAAAGATTCAGCTCGAAATTGGAAATCTGTGGCTATGTCCGCCGACGGATCTCGTCAAACTGCACTATCACTGAGTGATTATGGTCAAATTTTCACCCTTAATTCCGTTATTGCTTCGTCATTATTAGATATTTTATATCAAACTTCTGGTATTTTTACTTCTGGTTTTATTAACACTGGCCAAAAAAACAATGCTTGGGGCAATCTTGGTTGGAATGCGACACCGAATGGTCAGACTATTGCCATGAAGGCTAGATCGTGTGCGACCAGTGATTGTGCTGGAGCGACAGCTTGGACTACTTGTACGTCTATAGTTAACGGTCAAAATTTATCGACAGGGGGTTGTGTTAATAGTGGCGATCGCTACATTCAATATCAAGCGGCTTTTTCATCGACAGACGAAACGGCGACACCTATTTTAAATGATGTGACGATTGGCTTTATTAATTTCCCCACAGCTGCCTCTTTAATTTCATCACCATATAACTCTTCTGATGCGACGAATATGTTAAGTAAGATTACTTGGGCACAGGGCAGTAAGCCGGCGGGGACGGATATTAAATTTCAAATTCGAACTGCTCCAAATTCCGGAATTGTGCCTGGGACTTGGACAAGCTGGGAAGGTCCGGACGGAACCAGTGACTCCTATTTTATTAATTATGATGGATTAGATATTATGCCAGTTAATTTTCAAACTGGTGACAATGATCAATGGTTTCAGTATAAGATTACTTTAATTTCCGACGGTGTTAGCGCACCATCAATTTCAGCGGTTAATATGATATATGTTATTAATGCTGCACCGACGGTGTCTAGTGTTACAGCTGAACAGCTTACTGCTAACGCAACAACCACGACTCCACAGGGAGATATTTTGGCGCCGGCAGGCTCTGTGGTTATAAATGCCAGCGTTGTTGATGTCGATACGGACCAAGGCTCGTATGCGGGTGGAGCGATGCGTAATAGGGTTGAAGTAAGTTTGAAATATTATGATTCCGGTGTTTGGACGGATATTGCCACCTCGGCAGTTCAGGGATTACTTAGTGACTCTGTTAGCACGCACTATCTTGATCAGGTGAGTACCTCAACGCCACACACGTTTAACTTAATCTGGAATCCCGGTGATGGATTTAATAATCATGAAAATGATATTGATTTTAAAATTCAAATTGTGGCCAGTGATAAAGAGGCAGCTAATAGTATCGGCACTTCCAGTTCACTAATTTTCCCAGTTGATGCTAAGGCGCCAACCGTGGATACTGATTCTGATTCATATAATGTTCTCAAAGTTGACGCGCGTCAAACGGGAGCCATGGCTGCTGATGAAGTGAAAATTACGTTTAAGGCGACGGATATTTCTGATACGTATTATCGTTATTCTTTATCCTCTTCAACTGTAAATGGTTTATTGCTAGCGGATGGTCTTAATATTGATTCCGGTCAATGGATTTTGGATAATGGTATTAAAAGTGGAGCGAGTACGACTATTAAGGTTATAGCCAGCACAACAGCGGTTTATATTCAATATAAAGATAGTTTGAATAATTTTGATCAGAATTTTTATGACGCAATAATTCCGCCGAGGGTAACCTCTATTATGGTTCAAGATGTAACCAATACTTACATTACGCCAAGTGATGTTCATCTGTATCTAGCCTGGAAAGAGTCAGTGATGCCAGTGGGGGGAGTTAATGTTGGCGAATTCAAAGCTTATCACGTGGAACGAGCCGAGTATGCGACTGACCCAGGAGTAAATTTTACGCCACTAAATAGTGATTTTGCGCCGCTTGGAATCAGTACGGATCGGCATGTTAATTTTTTCACCGATAGTAATGTTGTAAAAGATTATCATTATTATTATCGTGTTTATCTCGAAGATGGTGTTGGTAATTATTCATACTACACCAGTAAGAGCGATACCAATATCGTCATGCACGGGGTGCCAAACGGAATCCAGGATTTTGGCGAGGGCGGCGGCGGTACTTCAGTTGGTGTTCCGCCAGTAATCACTAGCGTGGAGATTATAGAAATTTTAACGACTCAGGCTGAGATTGTTTGGAATACTAGTGTCTTGTCTAATTCTAGTGTGGAATATATTGCTACAACCACAGTGCCAGTGCTTGCTGGTTTTGCCAATGCGCCTTTCAAAGGTATTGCCACCATGTTGAATGATAATAATGGCTTGGGCAAACATCGAGTTGTTATTGACGGTCTGGACTCTAATACTGAATATTATTTCCGGGTTAAATCAACAAGTGCTGATGGCACTGAGGGCTCTAGTCTTGATGAGACCTATCATTTTACCACACTCGATGGTCCGAAAATTGCTTCCAGTACTATTATTGTCACTGGCAAAACCAATAATAGCATGACGATTGTCTGGGCGACGGATATACCAGCGAATTCGTTTGTTGGCTATTCTCTTGATCCTAATATGATTAGTCCGGCACCAGTGGAGGTGGGACAGGATGATTCCGAAACTAGCCATTCAGTTACTTTAAATAGTTTAAAGCAAGGTACTAGATATTATTTTTATGTTAAATCGGGCACAGGCAAGGATAACAACCTTGGTCAATACTATTCCGATATGACAACCAGTGATGCCACTCCGCCAGGCAATACTAATATCAATAGTCAAGTTAAACGAACAAGTGCGGTGGTTACTTGGCAAGCCGATGAAGTTTCAAGATCGATATTTAGTTATGGCACCAGTACAAATGATTACGCCATTGGTATTAGTAATGATATATTAACGACTACACATCTGGTTGATCTTGCAAATTTGAAATCGGATACTACCTATTATTATCAATTATTCTCGGTTGATGCCAGTGGCAATGTATCAGCGACGACAACGGGTGAATTTACAACCGAGGGAATCAGCTTGACTGATGTAATTGCCTCCACAACTAGCGAGACGGCTGTGAAAATTACTTGGAGTACAAATGAGAATACAAGTTCACAGGTGGAATATAATTCCGATCCAGCTTTTCCGACATTGACTAGTGCATTTGAGCCAATGTATCCTAGTGACTCAACTAAGAATCATGAAATAGAAATTAGTGGATTGGTACAGTCTACAAAATATTATTATCGCGTTATTTCCACTACCGCCGATAATTATACTACTCAATCGCCACTTTATTATTTCACTTCCGGCGATCTAATCGCACCGGTCATTTCCGGAGTGATTGCAATCAATGTCAGTAGTAATGGTGCGACAATTAATTGGCAGACCGACGAAACAGCTAATTCGATAGTGGAATGGGGTACGAGCACGGCAAATTATCTTGCTAGCACTAGTGACGATATTATGACCAGAACACATAGTGTTAATATCTCCGGTTTAAATGCCTTTACTGATTATTACTTCCGAGTTACTTCATTTGATACGAATAGCAATGCAACCACCAGCGCGGAGTATTCTCTCAAGACCAGTAACTTAAAAATTACTAATGTTTTTGCCAGTGCAGCCACAACGACAACTATTATTTCTTGGGACACGGATCAAGCGGCTACTTCGCAAGTTGAATATACAACCAATGCTAATTTTATTGGTAGTAATTTCTCAACCGATGCTACAGCAACAACAACGCACATTATTACACTTTCTAGCTTGAGTGACGGTACAGTGTATTATTATAAAGTGCGATCTGTTAAAGATGGCTACTCGCAAGAATCACCAGTCTATACATTTTCAACAACAGACCAGACTGTGCCAGTGATTGAAACAAGTCCGCAAGTTTCTATAATTACCGATACTACGGCTACCATATTTTGGGAAACAAATGAAACTTCTGACTCAGTTGTTCATTATGGCGAAACAACTGGTGGTCCGTATGTCTCTGAAAACTCAAGTCGCTTAAGCACTTTACACTTTTTGAAATTAAGTGGACTAACTGCGAGTACAACTTATTATTACTATGCTAAATCACAAGATGGTGGAGGCAATCTGGCTACCAGTTCAGAATATTCTTTTACCACGCTAGCCACGCAAGTAACTCATGAAGAGTTGGTTAATCCTGGCGATCCGACAGTGATTCAATCAGATACGGAGGCAATTGTTAGTATTCCAAATACTAACACTACGGCCACTTCGAAAATTTGTTACTCAACCTTGGTCGGTATCAATATGGACACTTGTACTGGACTAACGATTCTTACACCGACAAGAACCCATAGTTATTATTTAACTAATTTAATTGCTAGCACTACTTATTATATTAAAACTAAAACAATTGATTCAGAGGATGGTAATAAGAATTTTACATCAAATGAAGTAAGTTTTAAGACATTAGCTATTAGATACACGGGTGATGATTTGGCAGAAAAACAAAATTTAATTGATAGTCTTGAGTTGCAATTATTAAGTTTGCAGGACAAAGCTTATACTGAGGTGGAAATGCAGGCAAGGATTGCTGAGATTAATAGTTTGAGCGAGCAATTGTCTAATGCTACCGCTGGAATGCATACAGATGCTGAATTACAAGAAAAAATAAACAAAATTAATGAGTTGCAAAGTCAACTAAATCTTGTTAACAGTAAGAGCGGTGGTGGCGCTTTAATTATTGATAAAACCGATAAGACGGCACCGGTTATTTCTAATGTTAAAATAGTTGAGCAAGGAGATGTCTATGCTAAGATAGTTTGGAGCACAAATGAAGAATCGAGCTCAATGGTCGGTTATGGCTTGTCGTCTGATTATGATTCGGCCGAATCTGATTATCAGAGTTATCTAAAAAGAATTAAGAATCATGTAATTTATTTGAAAAAACTTTCTCCAAATACTACTTATCATTTCTCGGCGGTTTCTGCTGACTCTTGGGGTAACATGTCTGCATCACCAGACTTTGCCTTGACTACGTTGGCGGCCGGCGAAGAGGCTAAGAAAGATGTTGCGGCAGAAGTAAAGAAGGATGCAGAAAATACTTTAACCAAGATTCAGGAAATGATTAATGAGTTGTTGTCATCCGGTAAGGTTAATCCTGAAGATATTCGGGCAGCAATTCAAAAAACTGGTGAGCCGCCAATGATTTCTGGCGCCGGACCTGAGATTAGCAATGTTACCGCGAAGTCAGTGACTATCGCCTGGAAGACAAATCGCAAGTCTAATAGTATTATTTCCTATTACATCGAATCAATGGGCCGTGATAGCGCGGAGCAAGTTGGTAATTATTCCGCCCTGGTTACGGATCACACTGTTAATATTTCCAACTTAGCGCCGGGACGCAAATATGTTTTTGTGGCTCAAAGTGTCGATGCTCTTGGTAATATTGGTGCTTCTGATCAAAAATCATTTGAGACTACCGGTATCCCGTTTGTTTCTGAAGTTTCAATGTCTAATATAACTAATACGAGTATCGAAATTTCTTGGCTCTCTAATACGGAAACTACTTCGGAATTAGATTATGGCTCCACGCCGGCTTATGGTCAAACTGCTAAAGCAGATTCAAATAACTCCGTTGTTAATCATAGCCTGAGATTGAGTGATTTGAAGTCTGGTCAAACTTATCACTTTAAAGCCAAGGGGGCGAGTCGAAAGGGTGATGTTATCTCTTCTGATGACTACACTTTCACGACACTAACTTCATTTGATGTCCTTACTTATAGTATTAATAAAATCACCGATAAATCAGCAAATGTCACTTGGAAAACAACTAATGAGTCTACTTCGGAAATTGAATATACCAATATTACCTCCAAGGTGACTGATTCAATGAGGTCAGGTGATTTTACCAAGGACCATGAGATCAAATTAGTTAACTTGTTTCCTGGTACTAGGTATACCTTTAAAATCAAGGGTAAAGATAAACACGATCAAGCTACCGAAAGTAAGGGTTTTGAATTCTCAACCTTAATCGATACCCAGGCTCCAATTATTGAATACGTGCAAACCGACATGGCCTTGATTAGCAAGGGTGATCAAAACAGCGTCCAGGCGGTGGTTACTTGGAAAACTAATGAGCCATCAACGAGTGAGATTATTTATGCCGAAGGGGGCGCAAAAAATTTACCAACTCTAGATTCAACTGATAATGCCGCCAGTAGTACAGGGAAGAAAGTCTCCACTGAAGAGGTTAGTGTTGGTAATGATAAATTTACCATTGCTAAAGATGGTGGTAGTCTAACTAGTAAGCATGTTCTTGTCATCACCGACTTCAAGCCATCCACTGTTTATACCTTCAAGGCACGAAGTATTGATGAGGCTGGCAACGTCTCTTATTCCAAAGACTACACTGTCCTTGCTCCATCTAAGGAGGAATCCGTACTGCAAATCATTATCAAGACTTTTGAAGATACCTTTGGCTGGTTGAAGATGAAGTAAAATTTGCGAAATAAAAATAAGATAATTTAAGAATAAAATCCGGGCAAAGTCCCGGGTTTTATTTTGTAAAAAAAGAAAAAAATGTTATAATATAATCTGATATACACAGTTTTTAAAACTATATTTTAGCTTTGATGACTAATCAAGGAGGAACACAAGATAACACTTCCGATTTAGCCGGAAAAGAGCCATTAACAAATGATGAGCTCTGTTTTTCGCTGCCAAAAGAAGAGCGGTTATTATTGCCATATAAGCAAATTGTGCAAGAGGATAATTTTATTATTAACGCTGAAGATAAGGCAGAGATTATAAAAAGAATTGGTGGCAATGACAACATGAAGGCTTCTCCTGTTAAGACCGTGGTAAAGGATGATGAAAAGATTAGGCTAGTTCATATTAAAATTGAAGATGCGGATTCAGTTCAGGAGCCAACAGTACTTAAAATTAAAATAAATAAACCGCCTGTTGAACGAGAAGTTGAAAAGGCGGTTGAGCAAAAAGTCGAAAAAAAGATTGATGTTTCGGCAGGTGTAGCGCAGATGGCTACAGTCGACAAGAAAAAAACCTCTTTTTTCAAGAAATTAGCAAGTAAATTTTTTAATGCTAAATCGAGTGATTATAAAGATGATGATGGTTTGCCCTTGGTCAAGAGGGTGCAAAAAGTTTTCGAGGAAGGCTTACGGGAAGAATATCTTAAAATTGGGATTGAGCGTCGAAAAGAGATTAGTCGCAACGGTGATGCCTTAGTGGCTAAAGTTTTGGAATTAAATCCAGAAAATAAAAAACTTTCTCAGGCGGAATATGACAAATTAGCAGATAATATTAGAGTTTATATTCTATATTGGTTAAGCTCTTTTGCTTTGCCAAATAAAACTGTCGAAAATGCAGTTGAGGTAAAATTTGATAAAATTGTAAAGATTTTGAAATTAGAAATAATTCAAGAAAAAAACAACAAAGAAGCCGTTATCATTCCGGTTGTCCCTGAGGCAAAAAAAGTGCTTAAGTCCGATCCAGAATCAGTTATTCTAGCTTCGGTTGAAAAGACGGTTGAGCAGCCTGTAAAAAAGGAGCTCTCATTTCGTGAAATGGCGGAGGTAAAAGCGGAAGAGAAAAGTAAAATTCAGCCGGTTATTTCCTTAAAAAATATTGATATTAAATATAATTTTGGTAAGCCGACGGAGTACTACGCAATCAAGAATGCGAGCGTCGATATTTATGCCGGTGAGTTAATTATTTTTTTTGGCCCATCTGGATGTGGTAAATCAACCTTGGTAAACGCGATTGCCGGCCTAGAAAGACCGGTTGGGGGCACGGTTGAGGTGATGGGTAAGAATATTTTAAATTTTAATTATGATCAGATGGCTGACTACCATGCCGATACAATCGGTTTCGTTTTTCAGGCATATAATTTAATTGAATCATTGTCGGTGGAGGACAACATTATTTTCCCGCAAATGTTTCGTAATGTTTCACGGTCTCAGCGTAAGAAGAAAGCGCAGGACTTGTTAGACAGATTTGAAATTAGAAGACATGCCAAAAAGTCACCGGTGATGTTGTCTGGTGGACAGCAACAAAGGGTTGGTATTGCTCGAGCCCTGGTAAACGATCCAGTGATTATTTTGGCAGATGAGCCAATGGGTAATTTGGATTCTGCTAGCGCTGATATCGTAGTGAAGATTTTCCGCGATTTAAGCAAGATAGAAAACAAAACTGTTATTTTAGTGACGCATAATCCGGAATTATTAAGTATTGCCAATCGTATTGTCTATATGAAGGATGGGGTGATTATTAGAGAAGAGGTGAATGATGATGTGCGACCGGCAGAGATTAAAAAAGAAAAAGAAGAAGAAAAGGTTAAGGATGACCAAAACATTCCTGTCGAATTGAGAAATTTATTAAAAATCTATGGTGGCATTACGTCTAGCCAGCTAAATTCAATGTGGATTCCCCTAAAGGCCAAGATGATTACGGATCAGATTTTGCAGAAATATACCAGGGAACAGATTGAATTTATTGAAAATGTTATTAAGCGTCGCTTAATGGGAATTATTCCGCGTGAAGAGGTTTTTAGTTTGATTGATTTGCCAATAGAGGAAGGAGGCGCTGGTTTGGATAAGCGTTCGGCCGAAACTTTGGCTGACAAGATTGAAATGATATTATTGGAGGTGGAGATGATTAAGAAATATGTAGACAAAGAGGTTAGTAATCCGCAGGAGAGTACATTAGCAGAGGAGGATGCCGTAACCGAAATAAGAAAACAATTATTATTACAAAGTGAAGCGCATATTATCCAGAAGAATATTGATAATTTGGAAAAGTTTATTAGGATGCGTTTGGAAAATAAAATTGATAAGGGTGGATTTGTCGACGGGGTGTCCAAGCCCTTGGCCTTGAATGGTGCTGGTTTTGGCAAGAGTGTGGCCAAAAAATTCGCCAGAGAATTGGAGTTACTAATGTTGATTAAGTTTGGCGAAGAGTCCGAATCGAAACCGTATAAGAAATAAATAAATAAAATATGAAAATATTAGATATCTTACAACTTTCCACTAGAATCTTTAAGACGAATAAAATGAGAACAATTTTAACCGTGCTTGGTATTGGCGTTGGTATTGGTGCGATTTTATTTTTGGTGTCCTTGGGTTATGGTCTGCAAAAAGTTATTCTGGATAAAATTGCCAGCTCTGACTCTTTGTTGGCCTTGGATATTATTTCAGGAACTTCGAAGGAGTTAAAATTAGATCAACCCTTGATTGAAAGAATGGTGAAGAATCCTTTGGTTTCAGAAGTGAGCCCCTTGGTTAGTTTTAATTCTTTAATTGATGTTAATAATTTTAACGGAGGCGCCGAGGTGGAGTTTGTCAAAAGTTCGTTCTTTGCGCTTTCGGGCATGGAGTTGGAAATGGGAAAATTCTTTGACGATAAAACTGAGAATGAGATTATTGTCTCAACGGCAATTTTGAAATTATTTAATTTATCTGAAACTGATATCACAAAAGGAGTTAATGATATTAAGATGACAATTATTGTGCCCAAGGGGGGGAATGAAAATTTATCATCGGCAACAACAACGGAGGTTGACTCTCGGGCCTTGGATGAGAATAAAAATGTTGAAGGTGAGGTGGAGCTAAAAGAGTTGCCTCAAAAATTTAAAATAGTCGGCGTGGTCAAAAATGATAATTCTCCGTATATCTTTTTGAATATCGCCAACATTAAGGATTTCAACATTTCTGAATTTAATCAATTAAAAGTGAAGGCTAAAACTCAAAAAGATGTTGACAAATTGCGTGGCGAAATTTTTGATATGGGCTACGGTGTATCTTCGATTAGCGAAACTATTGATCAGGCAAATAAGATTTTTGCGATTATCCAAATCATTTTGGCCGCTTTTGGTGTAGTTGCTTTGATTGTGTCAGCAATCGGCATGTTTAACACTATGACAATTTCACTTTTGCAGAGAACAAGAGAAATTGGAATTATGAAGTCAATTGGAGCCAAAAATCGTGATGTGAAGAAATTGTTTTTGACAGAAGCTTTTTTGATTGGAACTTTAGGTGGTGGTGCAGGGTTGGCAATTGGTTTTTTCTTGCAGGGTATTTTTAATTTACTTTTAGGCTTGTTGGCTAAAACTTTGGGTGGAGTCGCGATGGATATTTTTTATACACCGACTTGGTTTATTTTATTGATTATTGGTTTTTCTAGTATCGTTGGTCTTTTGACCGGTGTTTGGCCAGCTATTCGCGCGTCCAAGCTGAATCCGCTTGATGCTTTACGTTATAAATAAATATTTTTGTTTGACTATTTTTCTCAAATAATGTATTTTTATTTTATGCACTTTTGGAGAAAGGTGCATAATTTTTTTTGCTCTTTATGATAATAAGCAATAATAAAGGAGGGCGGTTTATGACTAGTAATGTTTTAAAGCTGTTAAGTGAAATAGTGACTAGGGATTTTCCTGATTGTTCCAAGGAGGCGGTTATTTTAAAAAAAATTATTGCTTCCGGGATGAACAGCATTAACACTTACGAGACAGTTATTTTTAGTCAATCAATTTTACCAGTTATCAGGAATAACACCTGTGAATGTTGGAGTTGTAATGTTGATGTAAGCGACAGAGTTGTCGATGTGCTTTATGAATTCTTGGAGACAGGACTTTGCCCTGTGTGTAATGAAGATGAGGTAATAAGGGACGCCGCCGCGCTGTAGTGCTTTTTCGAAAAAATAAAAAAATAACCGTCTAGTGATAGGCGGTTTTTGTTTATTTTTGGCATATATTTTCTCGGTTGATACTGAATTGGGGAATGTGCTATAATGCTTCTATGTTTAAAAAATTCAAAATCATCTTATATATATTCCTATTTTTGGGTGTCAGCGGTGTTTATTGGCAATCTAAAAAAGAAAACAATACTATAGATAATAGTCTTATCAAAGAGAGCAATGCGCAGGCTGATATTCAGGCCCCGGAAGACAAAAAAGACCGTGTGGAAAGAATTGAAATCGTGGATGGTGCAACTTACGGCGCCTTGATGGCTAGCTCAGGCGTGGACAATGTTACGGCAATGGCAATCTATGATAGTGCTTTTAAATCTTACGATTTGGCTAAGGTGCGTTTGGGTAAATTTATCGAGTTGACGTTTGATAAAGACACTAATGAATTGCGTGAGCTTTATTACAAGATCGACACCGAGGATCAATTACATATTTGGCGCACGATTACGCCGGGCGTCGCCTCGAGTAGTCCGGAGATGTCTGCATGGCAATCAAAGAAAGAGGCAATCCCTTATGAAATAAAAATTATCACCTCCAAGGGTGTAGTGAAGTCATCAATGTATCAAGCCGCTTTGGATAATAATATTGACGAGCGGGCGATTATGGCCTTGGCTGATGTATTTCAATGGACAATAGATTTTGCCATGGATCCACGTGTAGATGATATTTTTTCCTTCGTCTGGGAACAGCGCTTTTTGAATGGCGAATACGTTATGCCGGGTCGGGTTTTGGCTGGTAAATATGTTAATAGCGGTAAAGAATATGCCATGTATTATTCCGGGGAGAATAATGGATATTTTGATCAGGACGGTAATTCGGTACAAAGAATGTTCTTGCGTGCGCCAGTTGAGTTTAGGTATATTTCATCTGGGTTTACGACGGGTAGGCGCTATGTTGAGGCTTTTAATGTATCGACAGGTCACAGGGCAATCGATTACGCGGCAAGTATGGGCACACCAATTCGAGCTGTTGGTAATGGCACAGTGACTAAGGCCGGCTGGGGCGGACCTTATGGTAATTTAACCAGTATCAGACATAATGGAACTTATTCAACGAACTATGGACATCAATCAAGGATAATTGTTAAGGTTGGCCAAAGGGTAAAGCAAGGTGAAATTATTGGCTATGTTGGTTCAACTGGTTTTTCAACTGGACCGCATTTACATTATGAAATGGTCAAAAATGGCGTTAAAATAAATCCATATAACGAGACAATGCCACAAGAACAAGTGACAAAAGTTAGCAATAAGGATAGTTTTATGCAAGAGGTGGAAAAACTTAAGGAATTAATTAAATAACCTTTTGACATTTAAATCACATTTTGGTAAAATACTAAAAGATATTTAATTTAATTAATATAAAGAATTGCAATATATTTGCATATTCGAGTAATGTTTTATTATGAAGAAAATCATTATTTTGAGCCTTTTGGCTGTGTTTGTAACTACTGGTTGCAAAATTGAAAACAAAAGTGCAGCAACTGTTAGCGTTGATGACGCTAAGAAATTAACTGCTGATTTTATCAACAATAATTTGATGCAACCAGGTAACACTGTTAACATCAAAGAAGTAACTGAAGAAGGTGGTCTGTATAAGGTGGTAGTAAGCATGCCAAATGGTCAGGAGATTAATTCTTATTTATCAAAAGATGGTAAGAAGTTTTTCCCACAAGTAATGGATATTGAAGAAACCAAAAAAGAAGCTGAGGCTAAAAATGGCGGTGATGCAGCGGCAGCACCAGAAAAAACTTCTGTGACAACAAAAAAAGCAAAAGCAAGTGTTGAGCTTTTTGTAATGAGTCATTGTCCATTTGGCACTCAAATCGAAAAGGGCATGTTGCCAGTTCTTGATGCCTTGGGCGATAAAGTTGATTTCACTTTGAAATTCTGTGATTACGCAATGCATGGTGAAAAGGAATTAAACGAACAAATGACACAATATTGCGTGCAAAAAGAAGACTCTAAAAAATTGTTACCTTATTTGAAATGTTTCTTGGGTGGTAAGGCTGGTGAAGCAGCTGAAAGTGATGCTTGTATCAAATCAACCGGTATTGATGCTGGCAAGATTAAATCTTGCGTTGCAGCTACTGACACCAAATATAAAGTAAGTGCAAATTTCAAGGACAAGTCTACGTATAAAGGTAGTTTTGCTACTTTTGATGTCTACAAGGAAGATAACGCAAAATACGGCGTTGGCGGATCCCCAACTTTGGTAATCAATGGCGAGAAGATTTCTTCCGGCCGTGATTCTAAGACTTTGATGGATACTATCTGTTCTGGTTTTGAAAATGCTCCCGATGCTTGTAAAGAAGAAATGTCAGCTGCATCTCCATCAGCTGGATTCGGTTTTAACGAATCAGGCGGAGACGCTGCCGCAGCGGCTTCTTGTGGAAACTAATACGGTTTGATAAAAATTCTAAAAAGCGAGAGAAGATATTTCTCTCGTTTTTTGTTTGCCTAAATCCAAAACAATCTATATAATGTTGATATGGAAACCTTAAAAAAACTTCTTAAAATTATTTATTATATCCTTCTTTACGGCCTGGCTGCGGCAGGGTTTGTATTGATTGGCGGCTACTTGGCTGTAAAATTTAAAATTACCAATGTTCCGGGCAGGGTCGACTTGAATAATAGTTATTACGAAAAAGCGGCACGTTTTTATGAGCCGATAATGGAGCGAGCAACAAGTTCTGATTTGACCTTATCGGAAATCGAGAAGCGGATTACCTCCTTGGAGAGTATTAAGAAATTTAAACAAGTTAATCTTTGCAAGATTGCGGTATTAAAAAATTCTTATCCCGATAATGCGGCTGCGATTGCTGATGTTTATGAATTAAAAAATTCTGAAGTTTTATTGAGTAAGATGTTGGTTGCGGCTGAGATTCGTATTAAGAATAATGCTGAACTTTATAAGGAATATGTGGCGTGTGAATATGCGCCTGATAAAAAGATTGATGAAAATATTTTGGTTACGATGGTGAGCGCCTCTAGTACAAATCTGTACAATTGGGCTGACTCTGAAGAGTGGCAGGTGATTAAGAAAGCAATTATTAAAGATGAAGCTAATATTAAAAAGGCGGCTGAGATTGCCGGCATCAATCCACGTTTGCTTGTTTCCATTTGCATTGTCGAACAATTCCGTCTGTATTTTACCCAACGTGAATTATATGAAAAACTTTTCAAGCCTTTGTCGATTCTAGCCAATGCCAACAAGATGGCTTGGGGTGTGATGGCAATCAAAGAGAAGACGGCGATTGATATCGAGGATCATCTAAAGGACCCTAGTTCTGATTATTATCTAGGCGCAGCTTATGAAAATTTATTAAATTTCCAATCTTCTGATATCGCCGCTGAGCGTTATGCTCGTTTGTCTGATGAAAAAAATGCTTACTATTCTTATCTATATGGTTCATTGTATGTGAGGCAATTTGAAAAGCAGTGGGAGGGGGCTGGTTTTGCCATCGGTGACCGTCCTGAGCTAATGGCCACTCTTTTTAACATCGGCTTCAAGAACTCCAAGCCCAAAAATAATGCTGAAGCGGGCGGCTCTGAGTTGGAAATTAACGGTCTTAAGTATAGTTTTGGCTCTCTAGCCTATGAATTCTTTTATTCTGGTGAAATGAGAGAGACATTCATTTACTAGCGCTCTTATTTTTTAGCTAATTTTACAGAAATTAGTGAAATTCAGACAATTGCTCCATTCGCGAATTTGGCTTTACATTCTTGATTGTTTTTGTTACAATATTAGTATAAATAAACACTCAATTTGGGTCGTTTTTTCGGTCAAGGAAGATGAATTCCCGACTATATATAAAGATTTTTAGCTTTTATAATATTAAATAGAAAATTTTATGACCAGGAGGAGTTCTAAAATTCAAAATCAAGAAGAAATGACAGCTAAAAAACCGGTCCGAAAAGCTGGTCGACCTAAAAAAGAGGAAGTTTTGCAAAATAAAAAGGCTGATATTAAAGTAAAAGTAACTAAAACCGCAACGAGAAGAGAGTCATTTGTGCGAAGCCAAGAAGATGATAAGGCAGCCATTCTAGAAGAAATTAAATCTTCTCATGCGAAAGAAAAGGCAGATAAAGCTAAAAGAGCTGCTGAAAATCAGTCTAGTCGCAGACTTAATTCACTGGCTATTTATGAAAGGGAGGAACGGAAGAAGATTTTGATAATGTGGGCCGGTGTTGGAGTGTTTATGTTTTTGATTGCCGGTTTTTGGATTTATGATACGAAAAAGATTTTTGAAGAAAGTCGTTTGGAGCCAAGCGCTAATGCTGATTTCTCCTTTGATAAGCTAACAGAATCAGTCAAAGATGTGTCTGGTAGAATAGATGAGCTTAGGCAAGAATTAGCTAAGGCGAGTTCAACATTGGCTACAACAACAATCGATCAGAGTCTGGCTACTAGCACTACTACATCAACAAATTTAACTGATCTAGCGAGCACAACGGCATCATCAACTTATTTTGTTGTGGGTGTGACTGAGGCTGAAATGGTATCAACCTCCACCGTCCCTAAGCCTGAATTAATAGTGAAAGAATTGCAAGAGAAATTAATGTCTAGCACCACAGAGGATGGCACAGTTAAAGGCGTCTTCGAGGAAAGGGATATTATTAATGAATTAAAAAATAAATTAGAAAAATAGTTTTAAACTCCCTCGCCCCGGCGGGAGAGGGTCGGGGTGAGGGGAAAAAGCGAGTATTAAAATTATTAAAGAAATTATTAAAAATTTATATATAAATTAAAATACGTATATGGCAAAAAGGATTATAAAAAGAGATGCTCCAAGGAAAAAGGAGAATGGAGACAACAAAGAGGAGGGTGAATTAATTGATGGTGAGGTGGTTGATGGTGTGGTGGCTGAGCCGTCTCATCATATTTCGGCGGAAAAAGAAATGACCGCTTACGGCATCGTGCAACCCTTGTCAATCAGTCATGAAATGGAAAAATCCTATCTTGACTACGCGATGAGTGTTATTGTACAACGGGCTTTGCCGGATGTGCGTGACGGTTTGAAACCGGTGCATCGTCGTATCTTATACGCGATGTGGAGCGTTGGTCTTCGGGCTGGCGGTAAGTATCGTAAATCAGCGACCGTAGTCGGTGAAGTTTTGGGTAAGTATCATCCGCATGGCGATACTTCTGTTTATGATGCGATGGTTCGTTTGGCGCAAACATTTTCTCTTCGTTACCCATTGGTAAAAGGTCAAGGTAACTTTGGTTCGATGGACGGCGACTCTGCGGCGGCGATGAGATATACCGAAGCCAAGATGTCACACATTTCTGAAGAATTACTTTTGGATATTGAAAAAAATACGGTGAACTTTATGCCGAACTTTGACGGTTCCCACAAAGAGCCACGCGTGATGCCGGCGAAATTACCAAACTTGCTTTTGAACGGTACGATGGGCATTGCCGTTGGTATGGCGACAAACATTCCACCACATAATTTGAGTGAATTGATTAATGCCGTTAATCATTTAATTGACAATCCTGAGGCGACTGTTGAAGACCTAATGGTTTTTGTGAAAGGTCCTGATTTCCCAACCGGTGGTATTATTTATGACAAGAATGCAATCAAGCAAGCCTATGCGACTGGTCGTGGCGGTATTGTTTGTCGTGGTAAGGCAGATATCGTTGAGGACAAGTCTGGCAAATTTAGTATTGTAATTACGGAGATCCCATATCAAGTAAATAAAGCGACCTTAGTTGAAAAGATCGCCAGCTTGGTAACGGAGAAAAAGATTGAAGGTATTCGTGATTTACGTGATGAGTCTGACAAAGAAGGTGTGCGTGTAGTGGTAGAATTGAAAAAAGATTCTTACCCAAAGAAAGTTTTGAATGCGCTTTATAAGATGACGCAATTGCAAGAAACTTTCCATGTTAACATGTTGGCATTAGTCGATGGTATTCAGCCAAAAGTTTTGACTTTGAAAATGGTGCTCGAAGAATACATTAAACATCGTGAAGAGGTGATTCGTAGACGGACACAGTATGATTTAGACAAAGCCAAAGAGAGAGCGCACATTTTGGAAGGTTTGAAAATTGCTTTAGATAATATCGATGCGGTCATCAAAATCATCCGTGGTTCCAAAGATAAGGAAGTTGCTAAGCAAAGTTTGATGGCAAAATTTAAATTATCTGAAAGACAAACAATTGCTATTTTGGAAATGCGTTTGCAGAACTTGGCGAACTTGGAAAGATTGAAGATTGATGAAGAATTAAAAGAGAAATTAAAAATCATCAAAGACTTAGAAGCGATCTTGAAATCAAAACTAAAGATTCGTGATATTATCAAAGAAGAAATTAACAAGATTAATGATAAATATGGCGATGATCGTCGCACTCAAGTAGTTTCTCACGCGATTGGTGAATTCTCTATGGAGGATTTGGTGCCGAACGAAGAAGCAATGGTGATGATGACTCGTGATGGCTACATCAAGCGGATGGACCCAGATACTTTCAAGGTTCAAGGTCGAGGTGGCAAGGGTGTCGTTGGTTTAACGACCAAAGAAGAAGACATGGTTGAATTTATGTTCACAACCATGACCCACGATGACCTCTTAATGTTCACATCGAAAGGTCGTGTCTTCCAATTGAAGGCTTACGAAATCCCA
Source organism: Patescibacteria group bacterium (assembly GCA_018897195.1). NCBI lineage: Bacteria > Patescibacteria group bacterium. Next base: position 105,184 of record JAHILH010000005.1, on the reverse strand, counting down.
GTCGCATCGAGAATTGCCAAAGGTCAAGCGATTGTGAACTTCTTGCAATTATCTGGTGGTGAAAAAGTAACTTCAACCTTGCCATTAGATAAGATTAAGAAATCAAAATACTTATTCTTCGCAACAGAGAAAGGTTTAGTGAAGAAGGTAACCCTAGACTCATTCAATAACGTCCGTCGTTCCGGCTTGATTGCGATCAAGATCAAGGAAGATGACAAACTGATTTGGACTAAGCCAACTGGTGGCAAGGATGATATCCAACTAATCACCGCTGGCGGTCAAGCTATCCGTTTCAAGGAAGCTGATGTTCGTGATATGGGCCGTGGTGCCGCTGGCGTCTTTGGTATTAGACTGAAAGACAAGGATATCGTGGTTGGTATGGGTGTGATTAATAAAGAAAAAGAAAAGCAAAGTGATATTCAAATATTATCCATCATGGCCAACGGTTACGGCAAACGCACACCGTTAGCTGATTACAAGGTTCAAGGCAGAGGTGGTTCTGGTATTAAGACTTCTAAGGTTACCACCAAGACCGGTGAACTAGTTAATGCCTTTGTGGTGAATACAGAATTAATGAAAGATAAAGATGTAGTCATTATCTCTGAAAAAGGTCAGGTTATCAGATTGCCATTTAAATCAGTCAACCAATCCGGACGTGATACGCAAGGGGTGAGATTGATGAGGTTTAAGTCGGAAGGCGACAAAGTCGCTTGTGTGACTTGGGCGTAAAATAGAATTTAGATATTTTAAAAAACCGATGAAATTTCATCGGTTTTTTGGTGTTTTTGTGTATTTGTATAGCCTTGACAAATTCCGAATTGGATGCTAACGTTCAAACAATCGTAGATCTTTATAAAATTTTATATTCATTAAGGAGGTGAAAAAAGCATGATTACAGTGTTGAAGTCCAAGAAGGAAAAACCTTTTGTGGCTGGTAATTCCCTGGGTAAAACTCAGCGGTCCAACTGCTAACCAATGACCTGAGCGGCGGGAACTGATAGTTCCCGCCGTTTTTAAAAGGAGAAGCTAATGATTTTTTCAGGATTACTGATAAAAAAATATAGCGACGGAAAAATAAAACTCATTAATCTTGCCGACGGGGACGAAGCCCTTGCGGATCAGAAAGCTCTCAATCTTATAATTTCAATGAGTCTTAAGCCTTCTCGGGTAACTTGTTCCGAAGAGGAAATTGCCTTATTGGTAGCGCTGGAAGAGGGTATCGCCATTTTCGCCGAAGACGGCGTCAGTTCTCCCGTTATTAGCGAAGGCGATTTTGAGAACCTTGAAATTAGCCCGACCGATTCTTGCAACCTGTTATGTAGACATTGCTGCGTTTTTGACGAAGATAATCCAAAGCGCGATCATTCCATTGATATCAATCTTCTGGAAAAAACCATCATAGATGCGGAAAAGATGGGGATGTATAGTCTCAGGTTGTCAGGTGGTGAAATACTGACATACTACGCCGTTGAACGGTTGCTGACTTTTCTTAATATGAGGAATGTGCGTACCAATATTGTGACAAATGGTCTATTGCTGGACCGCTTCCTGAGTTCAATGAATAATGCCAGGATGTCTTTTATCATCAGCCTCGATGGATTTGAGGCCTCGCATGATTACTTGCGAGGAGAAGGCACCTTCGTTCGCACCAAGAAAAATATTGAGATGGCCATCGATGCTGGCTTCGAGGTTGAGGTCAACATGGTCGTCTATGATAAAAATGTTGGAGATGTAGATGCTTTCTCGGAGTTTGTAAAAGACATTGGGGCAAGTAGTCTGAATATACAGGCACTTAGACCGGTCGGCAGAGCGTCGCATTGTCTTACTGGTAAAATGGTAACGGATGAAAAATTTCTTCGCGATATCCATCAAAACGAGCTTTTATCACAAATGGCCAAAATTGAAGACGGAGTAACTTTCTGTACGTCCTGCAAGTCTGGTCTGATAATTGATCACGATGCCAATGTCTTCGGGTGCGTCTTTCTGGCGGAGAAGCCGACCGGCAATCTGCAGAAAGACAGTATCGCTACGATATACGCACGGGCCATTGCAGAAAATCCATTACACGATCTTAATACTTTGTCGGAATGTTCCAATTGTGAATTATTCAAAAAAGTATGTGCAGGAGGATGTCGTGCCCGAGCTTATAAGATGACTGGTTCGATATACGGCTGTGATTACTGGATCCCGTTCCTCATTGGTCATCCCAAGTTTGAAAAAAGTGGGAGAAGACCTCATGAATTCCTGCTTATCTAATTATATTAAGTTTTCAAAGGCCTGAGCACAATGCTAGGCCTTTTTTATTTAAGATACTATTTATAAAGCGTGAAATAATTGTCCGCTAGAATTATTTTTTTAATAATCTCTCTTTGTGCGCAAGACCATGAACATAATTGACACTTATAAAAATATACTCTATAATAATTTTATGAATAAAATAAGACAAGATAATATTATAACTTTATATATAATCGCAACAAATCTGCCCCAGAAATAGGGCAGTTTTTTTATGCTAAAAATATGCCAACAATAAACAAAAAAATGCTCTTTGAGCAGGCTCAAGCGCATGTTTCGGGAGTAGTGGAGAAGATTCAAGCTTCTTTTATTACTACTAAGGAATCTGTGAAAAAAATTAAAACTCGTTTGCGAAATTCTTCTGGCGGTGATCGGATTATGGAGGCGGAGGTTTTGAAGTATTCGGAACAGCGGGTGGGTGAGTTGGAGCAGTTGCAGTCCTCGCCGTATTTTGTTGGTTGTGAGATTGAGTTTGCCGGGAAGGCGCGGGAGGAGATCTTTTTTTCGAAATTTAGTTATTCCGAGGAACAGATTTATTCTTGGACAACGCCAGCGTCGCTAATTCGTTATGAGCAACCAGGTGATGTGAGCTATGTGTTGCCCGATGGCACGATGCGGCATGGCAAGATGTTGCGCAAGAATCAGTTTATGATTGTCGATGGCAAGATTATCTTTATGGCCTCTGAGGCGATTGGCTCTTCGCGACAATTGATTTATCAAGAGCATTTGATGCAGCGTAAGAATTCTTTTGTCTTGCCGGAGATTGTTGAACAAATGGAAAAAAAACAGGACGAGGTGATTCGCGCAGATTATCATGGCTCGTATCTCATCTCTGGTCCGGCCGGCTCGGGTAAGACGACCTTGGCCTTGCATCGCGTTGCTTATCTAGTGCAGTCACCAGATACGGCCGAACATTTTCCTGGCACTAATATTATTGTCTTTGTGCATGACAATTCGACTAAAGAATATTTCTCCAATCTGCTGCCACAATTAGGAATAAACAATGTGACAATTACAATTTTCTCCGATTGGGCCCGCGAGATTCTGGGCTTAATGAATTACCAATATGTTTATCGCTTTGGTGAGAGTGAATCAGAAAAAGATCAGTACGAATATTTAAAAAATAAAGCCTTGAAAGAGATGACTGGTGGAATCGCTTCTCCCGAGGCTTTGACGAGAGTTTATGTGTCATATTTCAAAGATGATTTATTGGATATGTTTAAAAAACAACTGGCACAAAAAGTTCTGGACCGTTTTGATTTAACGATTTTATTGAAATCGTTTATCGTATTACACGGTGGCCTAAAAAGACAGGAGACCTATGTAGCGGTCGATAAAAATGGTCGCGAAAAAATCAAACGCGGTTTATTGCCAGTGGAATATTCCTTGATTGTGATTGATGAAGCGGAAAATTATTTAAGCGAGCAAATCGCTTTGATTAAAAATTGTGCCAATAAAAATCAAGCCGTTCTCTATGTTGGCGATTTAGCGCAACAAACAAAACTTTGCACGTTGAAAGACTGGCAAGAGGTGGGTGAGGACTTTGTCGGCAACCGCAAAGTGGAGCTCTTCAAGGTCTACCGCAATACGAAAGAGATTTTGGAATATGTTCGAACCCAAGGCTATGACGTCACTATTCCGGCGGAAATAAAATCGGGCAAGACGGTAATAGAGAAAGTGATTAATTCTGAATTAGATGAAACCAAATACATTCATGATATAATCAGCAGTAACGACGGCATGATAATCGGCTTAATCCATCGCGACTTAAATTATCTAAAACCGTATAAAGAAAAATATAAAGATAACAACAAAGTTCACATCTTATCTATTGACGAAGCACAAGGTGTCGAATTTGATGTGGTAATTTTCCTTAATTACGAACACACTCTTGATTTTGCTGATTGCGACGCTGAATTGATTAATGAAAAAAAACGTGTGCAACGAGATTTGAATTATGTAGCCATGACGAGAGCTATGAGTGAATTGCACATTTTTAAAAATTAAAACAGAAATTTTTAACCCCATTGACGAAAAAAATATTTTTTGCTATATTGATATCAATATGAATTATTTAAACATAAACAGCTTTACATGGAGAACTTTGCCCTTGCATTTGCAAGCATCTTTTAGGCTGTTTTTCCGTGTTTAAATATTTCGACTCTCTCTATTTAACTATAAAAAAGCAGCTTACAAATAAGCTGCTTTTTTGTTCTTTATAATTTTAGAGCTTAAGTCTGGCTTTCACTAAACACTATTCGGGGAGGAAGACAATGAGAAATTGCGGTATTGAGGTTGTTGATGGTGGTGATTTAACAGTAGCGGACCTAAATCTGTCTTTGCAGGCTGGTTATTTTGTGGCACGAACTAGTCACATTGGTAACCAGTACTTATCCAACATGGCCTTATTGGCTGCTGGTTTTCCAGCGCAACTGTACGATCGTAATTTAGCCCAGGACGATAAGAATTATTGGCCGGCACATGTAATTTTGGGCGGTCAACGGTTTTTAGTCAGTGAAGCGGGGAATGTCTTAACACCGTTCGCGCCTATTTCCCAAGGCGTTTTAAGCGACGTGACTGTCGGTTTGGTAAATGGTTATAGTAATTTGGCTGAATTTCATCTCGGCGTTCTGCGAAAAATGTATCCAACTCTTGTTGGCACAGAATCGCAATTTTATCTCGGACAAGAGGAGGTGGTTGAAGAGTTGTCAGCAATTTTGCATTTTTACTATCCTGAACTGTTTAATCGTTGCGTTGATCGTGATGGGAATACTTCGAAGTGTGATAGTCGTCTTATCGGGTCTCTCTTTTGTCAAACAAATAGTCTGACCATGCAGAGCTTGCATAACTTGGCTATGTGTAAAAACTTTGATCCGCTTCATCACGGAGTTTTGCCAACATTGCATGCGGTGTTGGTAATAAACTGTGCACTGGCGGCACTAGCATCAGACAGGGATGACATTTTTGAACTGGCTGGTCCGGATATGGCGCGCTATATCAAAGTCGATGCACGGCAAAGGGAGATTAATGAGATTTATGCCAAGGTGGTTTCGGAGTTCAAGGGGTTGCCTGAAAAGCTACGCTTGACTGTAGTGCCCACGTTTAATTTTCGTTTTGCAGCTTTGCAAAGTGAAATGCCAGCGCTTGATGATTTGATTGTCAATCTTTTGCAATATCGTAGAATTGTAATCGAAAAACGAGCGCTGTTGAATGATGTTAAAAAGGGCAGGCAAAACACACCAGAATTACAGGAGGAGTTGAAAATTCTCAGTCAACCGTTTAGTGGCAAGATGCTTAATCTTGCCCGCGAGATGCACGACGGCAATGAACTGTCCAAGAGGATTCTTGGACAAGATGATTTTCTTGAAGGCCACTTCTTTTCTCATTATGACATTTTGAAGGCCGGTGAACCTCTATGTGTCAGTGCAATGGCAGAGAATTTTTCCATGAATGAATGCCAGGCACTTTTGAAAGTTTTGGCAGATTCTCGACGCCTACTTAAGCCCTAGATAATTTGAGCTGTTGCCAAAAACAGCAGCTCAAATCTTTTACTTATTATTAATTTAAATATATGAATTTACAAGTATTTGATGCTCACCAGGACTTACTGTGGTATGAGCAAAACAAAAAAGAGGACGAGGTTTTACAAACTGGATTTCAGGTGATTAATGATTCAGCTGTTAAGCTAGTGGTCGCTTCGGTTTTTATTGATAGTGAAAATAAGACTAATGAAGAATTGATAGAGATGGTGAGAGCAGAGTTGAACGAATACCAAAGATTGGCTCAGGAAAACAAAATGATTATCGTGAGGGGTAAAAAGGATTTGACTACGTTATTGGAATCTGAACAGCATGGACTACTCTTGCACATTGAGGGTTTAGATTTTTTAACGCCAGAGAATGAGAATTGTTTAACAGAATTTTACGAGCTAGGATTGCGGTCAGTAGGATTGGTCTGGGGAAAAAGAAATGCTATTATGGCGAGTGCTAATAATGAGGGTGGATTGAGTGACTTTGGGCGAAAGTTGATTAAAAAAATAAATAAACTCGGAATCATAATTGATTTGGCACATGCCAATGAGGCAAGCTTTTATGATGTTATGGCGATAAGTGAGAAACCGGTAATGGTGTCGCACGGAAATGCATACAATATTTGTCCAGGTGCTAGAAATTTCAAAGATGAACAAATTTCTTTGTTGGATAAAAAGCATGGCGTAATTGGAATATTTTTTTCTAAAAAATATTTGGCCACAAACTCGAGGGCAAGTCTGGAAGACGCCTTTAGGCAAGCAGAATATTTGTACAAATTAGCGCCTAACGCGGTTATGATCGGTAGTGATTTTGGAGGTATTACTACCGGCACCCCCGTTGACTTAGAGGGCATTGATAAATATCCTGATTTATTTGATAAGATTGAAGAAAAATTAGGCACAAAGGCAAAGGATAAAATTGCCTATGAAAACTTTAAAACATTTTTAGAAAAACATTTCTATGAATCAAGTGATTGATAAAAATTTTACACTGGGCATTCTTGGCGGCATGGGACCGTTGGCTGGTGTTGAGTTACAGAGAAAAATTATTAAATTTTCTCCGGCTCAAAAAGACCAGGATCATATCAAAATGGTTTGTTTTACCAACCCGCACATTAATGATCGAACAGCCTGTCTCGAAAGCGGCGAGGACTTTAGTTTATCAATTGCTACCTCGTTAAATCAGTTAAAAAATTTTGGTGCCGCAATTGGCGTTATTGCGTGCAATACTGCGCATGCCCAAATCGAGGCAATAGAAAATCAGTCGACTTTACCACTTGTTAATCTTGTGGAAGAAACAGTAAATTACTTGTCGGTATGTCTCCCGGATGTAAAGAAAATTGGCCTCCTGGCCACCGACGGCACAATCAAATCAGGCGTGTATCGCAAGTATTTTGAGAAGTATAATTTTGAGGAAATCTTGCCAGACAAAGAAACTCAGGAAGTGGTTACGGAATTAATTTATAGTAGCACCGGCCTGAAGTCAGGATTTGTGGAAACAAAAATAAATGCTTATGTGTTAAATGCTTTGGTTGAACGTTTGTTAGATAAAGGGGCGGATATGGTTATTCTGGGTTGCACAGAATTATCTTTATTAAATATTGATAATAACAAAACTGTTGATCCGTTAATTATTGTTGCTAAAAAAATAATTAAACTCGCTTATCATCTTGACGTAGAGTGATATGCGCATGAACTAATTGTTGTGAAAAAAAAGTGCGACTGCATTAATTTTACAACAAGTGAAAATAATTTTATCGCAATACTCTCTCTTCACCACGTAAATCAATAATCGTACTAGCCTTACCGCTCAATGACGTTTCGTCGTCAATGACATAATCAACTTGCGCTAATATTTTTTCCGGAATCTCGCTTATTTTCAAAGCTGATGCTTGTCCGGAGAGATTTACTGAGGTGGTGACGAAGGGGACTTTGGCTTGCTGGATTAATTCAGTAAACCAACAATCGGGAATTCTAACACCAAGGCTGTCTTGACCGTTATTTACCTTTTCGTAAATAGCGGTTTTGTTTTTTAAGTTCACGACAAACGAATAAGCACCAGGGAGTTTTTGTTTTAGGGTTGAATAATTCTCTTTGGTAAGCACGCAATTAGTTTTAAGCCATTGCCAAGAAGGTGCAATGATGAGCATGGGCTTGGCGTTGCGATTTTTGATTTGGAAAATTCTCTCTACGCCGTTTTGATTTGTGGCATCAATGCCGAGGCCGAACAATGTATCGGTCGGATAAATAAAAACTTTGCCGTTTTTTATTTCGTCAATGTAAAAATCTTTGTTTTCTAGGATGTCTTTTCTGGTGAGTAAAATCATGTGACTATTGTAGCAGAATAAATAGATAAATCAATAATAAAAAAACCAGGTCTTTATATCTAGACCTGGCTTGGTTGATTCATGATTGAATTATGCTTAAGGCATGGCTGATGTCAGTCCCCAAGTTTTTGTGAGTTTTGTTTTCTAATGCTTTTTTGAGTATATCTTCAATTTCAGATTTTTCCCAATCTTCGTAGGCACCACCATAAACCTTCGCGGCTATATAACGATAATAATATGGGCTATTTAATGATAGTAGCGGATTGGCGATGGCTTGTAGAAATTCTTTTCCGTCAATGTGCATATAGCAATAAAGCTTATTGATCCAGGCATGCTCGCGAATTTCTTTTTTGTCAGAATGAGACAAGGCGACATCGCACCATTTGATACAATCTTCGTAGCTCTTGATTTTTCTGAGTGCTTCAGCATAAGTCGGTAGGGCGTCAATAGGTATGTTACCTGGGTCAAGCCTTTCAACAATATGCTTTTCCTTTCTGGCTAAAAAATAAATATTAATTAAAGTTCCGTAGGTATAGCGATCTGCGATTAGTCCACTTCGTTTAATTCGCAAGAAAATTCGCCAAGCTTCACTGGTATCTTTTTGACAACATAAGAGTTGGTTATAGAGAAATAGATTATTCGGCCACTCAATAATGGCGGCACGCAAAAGAATGTCCGCTTCTTTAATTAATTTAAAGTTTCTTAACTCCTTGGCTCTGCGCGAAACTTGTCTGGCATTATCGTATGTGCGTCTTTTAAATTTAAGCATGATATTTCTCCATATAGAGATTGGATAATTTTTATTAAATTGTTAAAGTTCGATATTATAAGTTACGATTTATTTTGTTTTTTGTCAAATGTTTATAAATATTTTTGTTTTTATTGGTTGTGGTTGGGGATTGACAAATGGCATAATTTCTTGGTAAAATTAGCTTATAATTTAAAGATAATTAAATTTCAAATAATATGAAACAGTCACACTTATTTACCAAGACAAGAAGAGAGGCGCCAAAGGATGAGGTGAGCAAGAATGCCCAATTATTAATTCGTGGTGGTTTTGTGAACAAGGAGTTAGCCGGCGCTTATGCTTATTTGCCATTAGGGATTAAAGTAATTAATAAGATTTCAAATATTATTCGTGAGGAAATGGATGCGGCTGGTGGACAGGAATTAACTATGACGGCCTTGCAAGAAAAAGAAATTTGGGAAAAGACGAATCGTTGGAGCGATGATGTTGTTGATAATTGGTTCAAGACAAAATTGAAAAATGGCACAGAATTAGGACTGGGTTTTACGCATGAAGAGGCAATAACAAGAATGATGAAAAATCATACTAGTTCTTACAAGGATTTGCCGGTTTATCCATATCAAATCCAAACAAAATTTCGCAATGAGTCACGTGCAAAATCAGGCTTGATGCGCGGTCGTGAATTCTTGATGAAGGATTTGTATTCTTTTTCTCGCAGTCACGAAGAACACGAATTGTTTTACGAAAAAATGAAAGATGTTTACATGCGCGTTTTTGATCGCTTGGGTATGGGTGATAAGACTTACATCACAATTTCTTCCGGTGGTTCATTTTCAAAATATTCTTACGAATTCCAAACTCTTTCTGAGGCAGGTGAAGATGTCGTGTATATTATTGATGAAGAAAAAAGAATCGCCATTAACAAAGATGATTTTAATGAAGAGGTGTTGAAAGACTTTGGCGTAACTTTGAAACAGGAAGAATTGGTGGGGCACAAATCAATCGAGGTTGGTGACATTTATAATTTGGGACACAGATTTTCCGAAGCCTTTAATCTCACTTATAAAAATGAAGAAGGAAAAGAAGAATTGGTGGTCATGGGTTCATATGGCATGAGTCCGTCGAGATTGATGGGTGCGATTGTGGAGTTGAATAATGACGACAAAGGCATTATGTGGCCAGAAGCAGTCTCACCATTTGCCGTGCACTTGATTAGTTTAGGTAAGAATGAAGAAGCCGAAGCACTTTACAATGAATTGCGAAGAAATAATATCGAAGTACTCTATGATGATCGTGATGCCATGGCGGGAGAAAAATTTGCCGACGCAGACTTGATCGGAATTAGCGCACGTTTTATTATCAGTAATAAGTCTTTAGCTGCTGGTGGTGGGGAATTCTCTCATCGTGCAACGAAAGAAAGTGAAATAATTCCATTGGATCAATTGGCGCAGAAATTGAAGAAATAAATTTAGAAAAAGTAAGATGAAAAGCCAATTGTAAAGACTGCAATTGGCTTTTTTTAAAATTAAATATCAATTATATGTTTATTTGGCTAAATGGAAAATTTATTGATTCGTCAAAGGCAACTGTGCCGATTTTGAATCACAGCCTTCATTATGGCTCCGCCGTTTTTGAGGGTATTCGTTGTTATGACACCGCAGATGGTCCAGCCATCTTTCGATTAAAGGATCATATTGATCGACTTTTTTATTCCGCGAAAACTATAGGCATGGAAGTTCCATATTCAAAGGGGGATATTTTGGAAGCGACCAAAGTTTTGATTAAAAAAAATAAACTCAAGGAGTGTTATATTCGGCCGATAATTTTCTACGGAGAAAAGATGGGTCTTTTGCCGGTTGGCGCACCAGTTCATTTCGCGATTGCGGCCTGGTCATGGGGAAAGTATTTGGAAAAGGATAGTGTGTCAATAAAGATTTCTCCATATGTCAGGATTCATCCGCAGTCAAGTGTGATGGGAGCTAAGATTTCCGGCCATTATTCTAATTCGATAATCGCCGCGTTGGATGCAAAAAAATCTGGTTTTGATGAGGCTTTGCTTTTGGACTACAAGGGAAATATTGCTGAAGGCCCCGGGGAAAATATTTTTTTTGTAAAAGGCAAAAAAGTATTTACACCTAAGCGAGATAGCATCTTGCCAGGCTTGACTCGCGATAGCGTTATCCGCATTTTAAAAGATAAGAAATTTGCAGTGGTTGAAAAAAATATTCGGCCAGCGGAAATAAAGAATTTTGAAGAGGCTTTCTTTACTGGAACAGCCGTAGAAATAAACGCAATTGGAAAGATAGATAATAAATTGATTGGAAAGGGAAATATTGGTACCGTTGCTAAAGATATCAAAGAAAGCTATGCAGATATTGTCAGAGGAAAAATCCCTAAATATCGCAAATGGCTAGATTTTATTAATGTTTAACTTCTTTAAGAATTATGAAAGAAAATGAATCAGTGCTTGAGACGGAGGTGGCCAAAATTTCTTGTCTAGGCCCAGTTGGGACATATTCATATTTAGCCGCGCGAGAGATTTTTTCAAAAACAGGAACTTTCATAATGGCACCCACGATAAAAAAAGTTTTTGATAATGTTGAAAATGAAATGGTTGATTTTGCGGTTGTGCCGGCGGAAAATTCGATTGCAGGTGTAGTCCAGGAAACGATTGATTCTTTACTGGATTATCCTCTTAATGTGGTTGGATCTTATATTAAGGAAATACATCATTGCTTAGCAGCACGAGTTGATGATGTGTTATTGATAAAACAGGTTAAGTCGCACGTTCAGCCACTTAGTCAATGCAAGGAGTGGTTGAGTGCTAATTTGCCAGAGGCGATTCTTGCGTCTGAATCAAGTTCAGTTGAGGCAATTGTTTCTACAACCGATCCGGAAGTGGCTTTTATCGCCGATGAAACAACAGCTAAGAAACATGGGTTGAAGATTTTGGCGAGAAATATCCAGGACTATAAGGATAATTATACCGAGTTTTATGTTTTGTCAAAAAATGAAAAAAACAATCTAGTTAAAAATTTAAAACAAGAAAATACTTTAATGATTATTGCTTCTCGTGATCGTCTAGGCTTATTAAGTGATGTGCTTAATGTTCTCACCAGGAGAAAATTAAACCTAGTTAAGTTACATTCTCGGAAAAGAATAGACAAGGGCTGGGATTATTATTTTTTTCTTGAAATTGAATCTTTGCCGAGCGACCCGAATTTCATCAAGGCAAAAAAGGAGATAGAAGAATATTGCTCCTTGGTCCGAATTCTCGGAGTGGTGTAAATTATCCCTAAAATACCAGAAATAGGCATTTCTTCATGTTTTATATTTTTATTCCCTAAATTATGCAATTTTTTGTTTAATATTAGTTATATAAATATATACCTATTGACAATTTTCTTTATTTATGCTATTATAGAAATTATCGAATAGTTCTTTACAGTAATCCCAATCATATAAGGAGAGGACAATGCTATTAAATTCACTGAATTGTATTCATTATTTTTGGTGGTTGGTTATTTCTGCCTTGTTCTTTGCAGTAGGCGAGTTTCTGTCAAAGAAATTTGCTCTTTCACCGAGCTGGATTTATGTAGGCTTGATACTCGTCGCCTATGGGCTTGGCGCAATGGCCTGGTTGCCAGCAATGCTCCAAAAAAACAACTTAGCCATTGTTGGCGCTATTTGGTCGGTTATGAGTCTTGCGGCCACAGTTTCTATCGGCGTATTAGTTTTTGGAGAAAGTCTCAGTGCTGCCAATGTGGGTGGAATAATTGCTGCCTTTGTTGCAGTATTCCTGCTGTCAATTTAAATGCATTGACGCGTACAGTCATCGCCATACGAATTTATTCGTATGGCGATTTTTTTGTTTGCTTAAATTCATATTTAATTATATAATAATAGCAAGAAGTGTGTTAAATATTGTATTGAAATTAATTAATAAATTTTTTTGAAAAGAAATGATATTTACAAATCGTTTAGTTATTCTTGGGTTTGGATCTATTGGACAAGGAGTGCTTCCCTTAATTTTGCGCCATATAGAAATAAATCCTGATCAAATTACAATTATTACGGGTGACAAGCGAGGAGAAAAAATTGCTAAGAAGTATGGGGTCAATTTTTTTGTCAATCCTCTTACGAAGGATAATTATAAATCAGTTTTGAAGCCATTCTTAAAGAAGGGCGATGTTCTGCTGCATCTCGCCGTTGATGTTTCAAGTAATGATATTATTGATTTTTGTCAACAAAAAAAAGTAATCTATCTCGATACATGTACGGAGGTGTGGAGTAATTCTGCTAGCAACGTAAACGAACATTTAAACTATACTCTTCGTGAAGGTGCCCTAAATCTTAAAAAAAAATATGGTGCACATAGCACGACAGCGGTCATTACTCTTGGGGCGAATCCTGGATTGGTTTCATGCTTTGTTAAAGAAGCACTTGTTCAAATTGCTCGTGATACGGGCGTGCTTGAGTCGATTCCTGTGTCACGAGAGGGATGGGCAATGTTGGCTAAAACACTTAATATCAAATCAATTCATATTGCCGAGGAAGATACACAGGTTTGTATTTCTCCAAAAAATCATGGTGAATTTGTAAATTCATGGTCGGTAGACAGTTTTATTGTTGAAAGCTTGCAAATGCCAGAATTGGGATGGGGTAGTCATGAAAAATATTTTCCTACAGATGGAGAGCGATTTACTTTTGGATGTAAGGCTGCTATTAGCCTTAAGCGCAAAGGAATGTCAACTCTTGTTCGCACATGGACACCTCTTGGTGGCAATCAAGTTGGATTTCTAATCACACATAATGAATCTATATCCATTGCTGATTATTTAACGATAGGAAGTGGAGATAATCCTGAATATCGCCCCACTGTACATTTTGCTTATACTCCATGTGATGATGCTAGGCGTTCTTTGCAGGAATTTGATGTTCGTGGCTGGAAGCAGCAAGATAAGCAACGAGTAATTATTGGGGATGTGGTTGAAGGTGTAGATGAGCTCGGGGTACTTTTGATGGGTCATAAAAAACAATCTTATTGGTACGGATCTCGGCTTTCAATAAAAGATGCGCGTAAACTAGCACCAAATAACAATGCAACGTCATTACAGGTATCTGCTGGAGTTCTTGCTGGTATGATCTGGGCAATAAAAAATCCAAATTGCGGAATTGTCGAACCAGAAGAAATTCCCCATGAAGAAATTTTAAGCATTGCGAAGCCATATCTTGGGATAATGATTGGTGAATATAGTGATTGGACACCGCTACAAGGGCGTATTAAGCATTTTGCCGAAGATGTTGATGAGAATGATCCGTGGCAATTTAAAAATTTTTTATTTTAATTTTTAAAATTTATAATATTTTAGTATAAAAATTAATATCACAAGCAAGTCATATGTATTGTTCAGATGAATTATCAATATTAATATTTAGTACATTGAAATTTGGATTATTTTCCCAAAATGTTCCAGTTCTTATTTACTATTCTCATTTTACGGCAATAATAACATCTTTGTTTTTGAGTATTTTTGTATTGTTAAAAACCAGGAAATCACTCCCAGCTATTATTCTTGTTGTGTTATCTTTTTTATTTTCCCTTTGGTCTGTGATAGATATACTTATCTGGACGCAAATAGATTCTAAATTGATCATGTTTTTATGGTCGTTTTGGTTTTTATTTTTAACTACTATTTTCATACTTAGTTTTTATTTTCTATATGTGTTTATCAAAAAAAAGGATGTGTCATTTTTTTGGAAAATGTTGTGGTTGATTGTGACTTTACCAGTGTTTTTCCTCTTATCAACACGATTTAATCTCAAAAATTTTGATTTGACTAATTGCAACGCGATGGAGGGTGAAATAATGATAAATTATGTGTATATTTTATCAGCGGCGGTGGTCACCAGCATTTTGTATTTTTCCATATCTGAATATAAAAAATCTGATAGTCTAAAGAAAGGTGAAATTTTGTATGTATCAATCGGCATGGGGTTGTTTCTTTTTTCCTTTTCTATTGCTACATATATAGCGAGTATTGAAAATTTGTTTAATGGCTCAGTGGATGTTTTTAAAATTGAGCAATATGGCTATTTTGGTATGTCTGTTTTTATGGGATTTTTAGCGTACCTCATCGTTAAATATAAAGCTTTCAATATTAAACTTTTGACAGCGCAGGCCTTGGTTGTTAGTATTATCATTCTTATCGCCTCGCAGTTCGCCTTTATTCAGTTACCAATTAATCGAATTCTAACCGGAATTACTTTATTTGCTGCGATTGTTCTTGGTTGGCAATTAATTCAATCGGTTAAAAAAGAGGTAGAACAAAGAGAGGAATTGGAAATTGTAAACAAAGAATTAGATAGATTAGACAAAGCGAAGAATGAGTTTATAAATATTGCCTCACACCAACTGCGAACACCGATTACGGTAATCAAAGGCGTGGTGTCGATGATTCAGCAGGGGGATATGGATAAGTTACCTCAGGAGACAAAGACGAAGTTTTTTGATGGAGCGATGGTGAAGTGTAATAAGCTGGAGGAGATTATTAATGATATTTTAAATGCGACTTCGCTGTCGAATAGTAAATTTAATGTAATGGATAAGCAGGCGGAGGATATTGAGGTGAAGAAGTTTTTTGAAACGATGATTGAAGGTTTCAAAGTAGAAACCTTGGGTCGAAATATTGATTTGAGTATTGGTTCTTTGGATGAGACCGTGCCGATTATTCAGGGACAGAGTCGATATCTGGAAGAAGCGTTTACTAATCTTATTACCAATGCGATCAAATATACACCATCATCCAAAGCAACTGCAGAAATACGGCAAACGCGCGAGGGTGATAATGCCAAGATTACTATCAATAGCAAACGCGATGGCGATAATGTTATTTTCTCGGTCAAGGACAACGGTATCGGTATTCCAGCCGAAGAAATTCCACACTTATTCCAAAAATTCTTCCGAGCTAAGAATGCGACCGCAATGTATGTCGATGGTACCGGTCTAGGCTTATTTATTATCAAGGAAATCGCTCAAGGTCATGGTGGTGATGTTTGGGCAGAGAGTGAAATCGGCAAAGGCACTGAATTCTTTATCAAATTACCAATCAAACAAATCGGCAAGGTGGATGTAAAGAAATTCATTGAAGCGCAGGCGAATTTGAAGATGTAGGGTTGATTATTTATTACTAATTACAAATTTTACCAATATGAACAAGGTTTTAATCATTGAAGATGAACAGGAACAGTTGATGATTTTTCAAACTGTTTTAGACATGAGAGGTTTGTCGACTAGGGTGGCTTCGACGAGCGCAGAGGTGATAATAGCGTTGGCTGACGATAAGCCCGATTTGATTCTTTCTGATATCATGTTGAAGGGCGAAAATGGCTTGGATATTATTGAAAAAATAAAAAATGATGAGGGAATGAGGGATGTTCCAGTTTTTGTTTTTACCAATACTAATAAAAAAGATTTTCGTGACCGGGCTAATGAATTAGGGGTAGTTGAATATATTATCAAATCAGAGACTGTGCCCCATGAATTAGCGGAGAAGATAAAAGCTTTTTTGGGCGTGAAATAAAAAATTTATAATTAAACTAAATAAATGGATAAGAAATCAAAAATATTTTTCATAATATTCGGATTACTGATAGTCGGTTCGGTGGCCGTGACTTATTGGCGGATAATGATTAAAAAAGACTATATTATTGAAGCCCAGACAGACTGTGATCCAACGACTGAGCAATGTTTTGTTTGGGAGTGCGACCCAGAGTCAATGGAGGAGGGCGAGGCCTGCACGGGTGATGCTGATGCGGATATTTGGTATTACAAGATTGTGAAACGCAATGCTAGTCGAATCCCTCTTTGTGACCCGGCCGATGAGGATTGTGACGCCTTGGTTTGTGGTGAGTCTGAGCCGGAATGCGAAGAAATTCTTTGTAATGAAGATAATAAAGAAGATCAGGAAGTGGAATGTAATAATCCTGAAGAGTACGTGGTAGCAAATCCAGAGACTGAGGAGGAGGTTGAATGTGCCGAGGGCGATGTTTGTCCGATTGATGAAGCAGGAGATGATACTACGGAACTTAGTGATGAGGCTGCAGTCTGTGACGTTGACGCTGAGACCTGTGCCGTAGATGCTCCAGAAGAAGTTGACGGTGAAGTGATACAATAATGTCATCAAAATATTGATAATTTTAAAAAACTGATAATCTTATTATCAGTTTTTTGTTTATTTTTGGTGAAAATATCAAAGTTTTTGTTTTATTTGTATTTTTTCGGTATAATAAGAGTAAGCTTTGATTAAAATTTTAAAAATTATGCCCGAAGAAGATAAAGTAATACCGTCTGTAAAAGTTGAGACGGACAAGGAGGAAAAAATAGAAACAAGCTCTCAGTTAAGTAACCAGGTTGATGATCGTTTGTTATCGATTCCTGCTGGTGTGTCTGGGGAATTTCAATTTCCTGAGGGTTTTTTGTGGGGGACATCGACTAGTTCCTATCAGATTGAGGGCGGTGTAACCAATGATTGGAGTGAGTGGGAGTCATCTGAGAAGAGAAAGACATTTTTAGAAAGTAAAAAATTAAAAAAAGAGGATTATAGTTGCGGATCCGCTTGTAATTTTTGGACTCATTATGGCGATGACTTTGACTTGGCCAAGAACTTGAACACCAATGCAATTCGTTTTGGTATTGAGTGGGCGCGAATTGAGACTGAAAACGATGTTTGGGACGTAGAAGCGGTGAAGAAATATCGAGAGATTTTTGAACAAGCACGTCTTAGGGGTTTTAGAATTGTTTTGACAATCTGGCATTGGACCAATCCGACTTGGTTTGCCGCTGAGGGTGGTTGGGCTGGTAAGAATGCGGTTATGTATTTTGATCGCTATAGCGCCTTTGTGGTGAAAGAGTTTGGCGGCTATATTGATTACTGGGTAACTTTGAATGAGCCAATGGTGCATATTGCCAATGGTTACTTGTCTGGCAAGTTTCCGCCGAATCGGCATAATATTTTCAAGGCCAGAAAAGCCTTTAATAATCTGGTTAAAGGTCATAAGCGTGCCTATAAAAATATTCACTTATTATTTCCGAAAGCCAAGGTTGGCATTACAGGTTTGATAAATGATTTTGAGCCAGCTTTAAAATGGGGCCCTTTGAATAATTTACTAGCTAAAGTCTTTCATTATTTTTGGAATCATCGTTTTTTGAAACGCATTAAGAAGTATATGGATTACGTCGGCTTGGATTATTATTTCCATGATCGAATCATTTGTTATCCACCCTTCAAGAAAAATAAAAATGAACGCATGACCGATATGGGTTGGGAGATTTATCCAAAGGGGATTTATAATGTGTTGAAATATTTGCGACGTTTTCGCAAGCCAATTATTGTAATGGAAAACGGCCTGGCTGACGAACATGATAAATATCGTGCTGCCTTTATAAAAGAGCACCTATATTGGGTACATCGCGCCATTCAAGAAGGAATCGATGTGCGTGGTTATTTCCACTGGTCATTGTTGGATAATTTTGAATGGGCAGACGGTTTTGGACCAAAGTTCGGTTTGTATACTGTTGATCGAAAAACATTTGAACGAAAAATAAAACCGAGCGCGTTTGTTTATAAGAGAATTTGTGAAGAAAATAAGCTTACTCTGTAAAAAATATTTATTAATTACCTCTCCTGGATAGGAGAGGGCAGGGCGAGGGAGAAACAACGTTTATGTGGTTAATCATTGCAGTAATTTCATATCTCATCAATGCCGGTGTTTATGTGGCGGATAAGTTTTTGTTGTCCAAAAAAATTCACTCGTCGATTTCTTATGCTTTTTTTGTTGGCATTTGGAGTATTTTTAACTTCATTATTTTGCCACTGGATTTTTGGCTTCCAAATTTGCAGGAGCTGGGCTTGGATATTCTAGCTGGCGTTCTTTTTTTAGTTACTTTAATTTTTTGGTATAAAGCCCTTCATCAATCTGAGGCTACTCGAGTAGTGCCAATCGTGGGGGCACTGGTGCCGGTTTTTAGTTTTATCTTGTCCTTTATTTTTTTAGGTCAATCGCTATCGGAGCGAGAATTATTAGCTTTTTTGATTTTGATTGGCGGTGGTCTTTTAATTTCAATTAAACAAACAAAGTTTTATTTGTTTAGGCAAGTTCGGGAACGGGTACGGTTTGTGTTTGGTGATATTTTGGGCGGTATTCACGCGGCTTATCGTCCGACGCAGCGCTTGATTCTAAATTCTGTTACCTCGGCATTATTTTTTGCCGCCTATTACGTTTTGATAAAGTATATTTATATGCACCAGCCCTTTGTTGGCGCCTTTGTCTGGTCGCGACTGGGTAGTTTTATTGCCTCTGTATCCATTCTGTTAATTCCAGCTTGGCGTCATTCGATTAAAGAAAGTCGCAGTGATAGTGGCGGTCAATCAGGTAATCTTTTTTTCTTTTTTTCTGTTCGCCTTTTAGCTGCTTTCGCGTTTATTATGTTGAATTGGGCGATTAGCAAGGGCAATGTCGCTTTGATTAATTCTTTACAAGGCGTACAATATGTTTTCTTAATTCTGCTGGTGCTCTTTATTTCCGCCAAGTATCCCAAAGTCAGCGAAGAGGAATTGGGCGGTGGAGTCTTAATTCAAAAAGTGATTGGCGCGACTTTGGTGAGTGCAGGCTTGTATATGTTGATCACGTAAGATATTTTTTAGATATTAAAAAAGACGATTATTATAATCGTCTTTTTTTGTTTGAGTGGCTATATTGTTAACGTATTTGGTCTATTTGGTTGAAAATAAAGGCGGTAAGCGCATAGGCGGCAACCATAACGGCTAAGCCGATAACAGCTCTTGTAATGCTATTCTTGGCTTCTTCAACGTCGTCTTTTTTGCCATTAGCCATCATCCATTTGTAGCCGGCATGAAGGACAAGTATTAAGAAAACAATACCCATGATGCTAAAAAAAGATTTAATCACAGTGCCCAAGACTGAGCCGACTTGTAAATTTTTATCAAAACCAGCACCGTAACTAAGCGCATCTGTCTGTTTACGAATTTCAGTGGAAGCAGTTTTATTTATTATTTCCGTAGCACTTGCTGCTTGCGCAAAGATGAAGATGAATACGGGGGTAATTATTTTTTCAAAACGTGAATACATATTTTTGTTAAACTGGAAGTAGTTTGTTAGAGATTAAATTCCAAATGGCAAATGAGCCAATGATGATAATTAGGCCGATTACAGCTCGATTAATAGTGCTTTTAGCTTTTTTAATTTCTCCGTCGTCTCCTTGTGCCATCATCCATTTGTAGCCGGCGTAGATTATTAGAATAACAAAGATGATGCCCAGGATACTTAAAAAAAGATTGATGCCAATGCCGATATTTTCGGCCATAGCAGTATCAGTTCCTTCGCCCTCTGCAAAACTAGTTTTTTCTCTGAGTTTTCCTAGGTTGCCGAGTGGAGCAGTTATTGCAAAGGCAATATTGACGAATGATAGTGACATGAAAAGTGATACCAGTGTGATTTTTATTTTTTTCATAAGATTTATTTAGTTAAGGTCGCGTCTCCCAGTTTAGTAATTACAAAGTAGGAGATGGAAAAGGAAATAAGAACGATGGCTAGGCCAATAATGGCTGCCTGAATAACATTCTTGGCTTTTTTAACTGAGTCATCGTTACCGCGGTCAGTCATCCAGAGATAGCCTCCATAGAGCATTAGGACAAGGAAGATGATGCCAAGAACAGATAAAAAGGCATTGATAATAGTGCCGATTAAGATATCCGAAGTGGTTTCAGTGTTATAGCCCATGCCTCCAGCGCCAGCCATATCTTTTAGCTTGCTGCTTTCACTAAAAGCACTACTTAAACCTTGAGCTAAAACATGAGAAGAGTTAGCTAATAATATAATGGCCAGAATAACTATTGTAATGTATTTTTTAATATTTATCATGCTGTTGTGTTTACTGTTGATTTAAATAATTCAAGTACTAATTGGGTGATTGCATAAGCCCCTAGAACGATTATTAAACCTATTAAAGCGCTTTTTATATTTTCTTTAGCTTTATCGATGGCCTTGTTATCATCCTTGGCGGTCATCCAGAGAAAGCCACTGTAAAGCATTAAAATTAGAAAAATAACGCCGACAAGTGAGAGTGCAGAATTTATTATATAGGGGATTGTATATTCTAAGTTTGAGCCAGTTACCTTCATTCTGGTGTGACCAGTCTCGTCGCCAGTTTTTTTAAGACTACTACTTTCTTCAAAGTTGTTAACGTTAAAGGCACTAACAATACTGGGCATTAACATTGCTGAAAAAATAATCACAATGAGCAATGTATTTAATATTGTTAAGGCTTTTTTTAACATTTTATATTAATTTAATAATTAATTACCTGTAGTTAGTTTTTGTCCTATCCAGGCGGTGATAGCGTAAGCCGACATGACGATAACTAGTCCAATGATAGCAGCCTCGATTAAGTCTTTAGCTTTTTTGGCATGCGAGCCTTCACCGCGATCCAGCATCCACAAGAAGCCACCATAAATCATGAGAACCATGAAGATGACGCCCAGAAAAGAAAGAACGGTACCGATGATTTTTCCAACTAGAGTTGGTAATGATTGACCAACGGAGCCTGTAATGCTTCCAGTTTCTGACCCTGTATAAGCTTTGTTGGCAGTTTTGTTTAAATTTTTCAAAGTATCATCGCCTGTATTATCAGTCGCTGCTAAGCTTACATTTGCCAAAGCAACCATTAATAAGAAGGTGAAAATAAATATTTTTTTGATGATTGTATTTTTAGTCATCTGTGTATTTTTCGAATTAGTTTATGAACCAGTTGCGGTTTTGATTTGAGTTAGGACAAAACTAGCAAGACCGTAAGACATTAAGATAATAACTAAACCAACAACAGCTGCGGATAAAATTTGTTTAGCTTTTTTGATGTTGTCATCATTGCCAGCAGCAGTCATCCATAGAAAACCAGCATAAAGAATTAAAATAACGGCCAACATGCCCAGGAAGCCAAGAAAAATCTTGATACCGTTGGCCACCATTGTTCGTGGATCATTAGCTTCAAAGCCAATGCCTTCAATGCTTGCTTGAGTGTCAACACCATCCGGACCTGTCCAGATATTAACCTCGGCTAATGATGGGGAAGCTTTCATTATAAAAAGGGAGAAAGCGATCATGAAAAATGCACTTATTTTTTTAAACATAGAGTTTTTTTAAAATCAAAAATGATTTTATAAATTATTAATTAAATTTATTCATAACCGTGAATACAATCGAACTTGTGTTCACGGTTATGAACCCGCCAGGGCGGATTCATAATATTAGCTAATTTTTGAAACTAATTTATGCGGAAGTAGTCGCATTCATCATTTGTTCAATAACGAACTTAGCCAAACCGTAAGACATTAAGATAATGATTAAGCCGATTAAACCAGCGGCTAGAAGTTTTTTCGCTTCACTGATTTTATCTTCGTTACCTGCGGCAGTCATCCATTTGAATCCACCTAGCAAGATGATTACTACAGCAATCATACCAAGGAAACCAAGCATAATGTTGATTATGTTGGTAGCCACGTCCACTGGACTTTTTGTGCCTAGACCGATATCTGCTACGGCTTGTTCGCCAGCGCCACCGCTAGCCCAAGGGTCAAGCGCTAATGCTGATGATGCAAAAATGGCAGATGCGGATAACATAGTTACGAAAAGGATAACTATTGTTGCAACCTTATTTGATAATTTTTTCTTCATGAATTCACCCCCTCTCTATTGTAAATAAATATCGAAATATTTATTACAGATTAGTTATTAACATTAATCTTATTTTAACATATTTTGGGAAAAAGAGGAAATAAATAGTTGGCTCCATAGTGGCCGCGTCCCTGTGGAGCCTTAGTGCAATTAATAATATACTTCATTGTGGAAATTTAAATAATTGCACGACGGCTCCACAGCCCATTCGGGACTATGGAGCCAACATTTGAGTGGCTATTCACCAGGGTTAAATATATATTCTTCCCAATTATCCGAGTTCAATTTTTCGAGAGTAACACTATCTTTAATATCAAATTTGCCAATTTTAGTTCGGCTTAATTTATTTAAATAAGCGCCACAACCAAGTTTTTGACCGATGTCATGGCCGAGGGAGCGAATGTAGGTGCCGGTGGAGCAGTGTACGGTAATGCGTAAATGTGGATAAGTGTATTCGTTTAAAATAATCGAAAATA
Source organism: Patescibacteria group bacterium (assembly GCA_018897195.1). Lineage (NCBI taxonomy): Bacteria > Patescibacteria group bacterium. The sequence continues at coordinate 82,057 of JAHILH010000005.1, read as the reverse complement.
TTTCAATCGAACAAGGCTGCCGTTCAATTTCAATACCCTTACGTGCTAATTCATATAATTTTTGTCCCTGCACCTTCTTGGCACTAAACATCGGCGGAATTTGCTCCTGTTTGCCAATAAAATTATTTAAAACCTCTAAAACCTGTTTTTCCGTCGGTGCCTGTTGTTTGTTAGCTGTTATGTGTTGGGTGATGACGCCTTCATTGTCAAAAGTGTCTGTGGTGGCGCCCAGGATTAAATCGGCCACGTATTCTTTGTCTAATTTGACAAACTGACTAATTTTCTTGGTGCTGTCACGGCCGATGGCTAAAATTAAAAGACCGTCAGCGAAGGGGTCCAGCGTGCCAGCATGTCCAATTTTTCTAATATTAGTAATTCGACGCAATTTATTGACAATAGTGTGAGAAGTTGGTCCTACGGGCTTGTTGATGAGAATAAATCCACTACTTAGGCTTTGTTCTTGACTTTTTTGGTTTATCATTGTAGAGTTAAAGAAAAATAAGGCGACTTAATCGTCTTTTTTATGGTCAAGGAATTTTAATATTCCGACCATACAAAAAAGTCTTTGACTTTTATAATTCTCACTATTTAGTATTAACTATTTGCCCCTTGGCGCATTTATCAGTTTATTATTTAGTTCAATCCTACATGAATATTACAGAACTAGCAAGATTATTAAAAGTGACACCTCAAGAGTTGAGATATTATTTATCGCAAGCAGGTTTCGATATTGGTGGCCGGGCGATTAAAATTAATAAAAGTGTCGCGAATAAGATTTTGAAAGAATGGCCAAAAATTAAGCGAAAAATAGATAAACAAAGAGAAGAAAAAGAGCGCGTAGAAAGAGAGAAGAAAGTACGTATTGAGACTCATGAAAAAGTTTTTGTGCCTGCTTTTATTTCAGTGCGTGATTTTGCCGGCTTGGTAGCAAGTCCCGTGAACGTGATTTTGGCAGAATTGATTAAGAACGGTATTTTCGCATCTCTGAATGAGCGCATTGATTTTGAAACAGCTTGGTTGGTTGGTTCTGAACTTGGCTTTGAGGTGATTAGAAAAGAAGGTGAAGATGAGACGGCTGTTAAGGAAAATAAACTCGATGATATTTTATCCAAAGAGCAAGCAGTAGATATGTTGGATCGTCCACCAGTAATTGTGGTAATGGGACATGTTGATCATGGTAAAACTAGCTTACTTGATGCTATTCGTAAAACAAATGTCATTGGCGGTGAGGCCGGTGGTATTACTCAACATATTGGCGCTTATCAAGTAGTACGCAGAAACCAAACTATTACATTTATTGATACTCCCGGTCATGAAGCGTTTACAGCCATGCGATCACGTGGTGCCAAGATTGCTGACGTGGCGATTTTAGTGGTAGCCGCTGACGATGGCGTGATGCCTCAGACTGTTGAAGCGTACAAGATCATCCAAGCAGCTAAGTTGCCGTTTGTGGTGGCGATTAATAAGGTTGATAAGGTAGATGCCAATATTGATAAAACTAAACAAGAATTATCAGGTAAATTAAATATTACCCCGACTGATTGGGGCGGTAAGACTACCTGTGTGCCGATTTCTGCGAAGAAGGGCGACGGTATTACTGATTTATTGGATATGATTCTTTTGACCGCGGAGACTGAATTGGAAAATGTCAAAGCCAATCCCAATGCGGATGCGGCCGGCACGGTGATTGAATCACATTTGAGCAAAGGCTCAGGGCCAGTGGCAACAATTTTAGTGCAGAACGGCACTTTGCGTTTAGGTGATAGCTTGATGATGAATGGTAAGGACGTGGGCAAGATTCGTAATTTAACTACCTATAATGAGGGCAATGTGAAGGCAGTAGGACCAGCAACACCGGTGCAAATTATTGGTTTGCGCGCGATGTTGAATGTTGGTGATGTTTTGGAAGTGGGCGAGGGCGAACGCGTGAAAAAGAAAAAATTACGAACAGCGGCTGATGCGAGTTTTAATAAGACTAGCCAACGCGATGAAAATACTACCTCTGAAAAAGTTAATTTGATCATCAAGGGTGATTTGTTGGGTTCGATTGAGGCAATTGAAGAATCTTTGGAAAAAATTAATACCAAGGATGTGAGTGTAAAAGTTGTACACCGCGGCTTGGGTAACATTAGTGATGGTGATATTAAGCGAGCGGAAGCAACTGGCTCTTTGATTTTAGGTTTTAACGTCAAAACACCAATTGCAATCGAAAACATGGCGCGTGAAAAAAATATTTCTATTAAGGCTTATAATGTTATTTATGATTTATTAAATGATGTTAAAGCTGAAATGCGTTCTCGTATTGTGGTGACCTATGAAAGAGAAGATTTAGGTCGTTTGAAGGTCTTGGCGATTTTTAGAACCGAGAAAGAAGCGCAAATCGTCGGTGGTAAAGTGATTGATGGCGTGATTGAATCTGACGCCCTGATTGAGGTAATGCGTAATAAGGAATTAGTAGGCACGGGTAAATTAACTAACCTACAAGCGGGCAAACAAAATGTTAACAAGGTTGAGACTGACGAAGAGTGTGGCTTGCATTATGCCGGTAATATAGTGGTTGAAGTTGGTGATGTGTTGGTGTTTTATAAAAATAATGAAGTAAAAGTAACTTTCTAATATATGAGTCGAGTTGAAAAAGTAAATGAACAATTAAAAGATGACTTGGCGGTTATTGTAAATAGCGACGTCTATTTGGATGGTGGCTTGATTACGATTATTCGCGTGAAATGTGCGCCTGATATGAGTAATGCTAATGTCAATATTTCAGTTTTGCCAGAGAATTTATCAGGCACAGCTTTGAAGTTGTTGCGCAAAAATGCCAGTGCCTTTACTCGCAAACTAAGCTTGAAATCACGGATGCGTAAAGTGCCAAGATTAACTTTTGGTATTGATAATCAAGAACGCTACGTAGCTAAGATGGACAAGGTTTTTGCGGAGATTAGAATGGATGAGAAAAACGACTTAGGAAAACTATGGCGTGATGATGGGGAAAAACAGGAGGAAATTGATAAAGAGTAGTCTAGAGTCCGCCGTTGCTGAAGCTGTGGCGTGATGAAAGAGGAAAGTAAATGTATGATAGAAGAGAAATACCGAGAGGCGTATGAAAAAATTAAAGGAGCACGGAATGTTTTGGTGGTAACCCATTATCGACCAGATGGCGATGCGCTTTCTTCGATGGGCATAATGATTGAGTTACTAGAATCTTTACATAAAAAATATCACGCTTTTTGCAGTGATGCTCCGCCCTTTCAATTTAATTTTTTACCTCACGTTGAAAAAATTAAATCTGACCGTGATGGAATAAATTTTGCCGATTTCGATTTGTTTATTGCGCTTGATTGTGGCAGTCTGAGTCGGACAAATTTAACTAAAGAGATTGGCCATCGTCACAAAGACCAAATCGCGATTGAATTTGATCATCATCCCAAGATTGACAGCTATTCTAATATAGAAGTACGTAATGCGAAGGCGTCATCAACCGCGGAGGTGTTGTATTTTTTTCTTAAAGCTAATAAAGTGCGCTTTAATAAAAATTTTGCTAATTGCATTTTAACAGGTATTCTCACGGACACAGGTAATTTGCTCTACGAATCAACTTCGGAAAAAACGATTAAGATTACTTCGGAGATGTTGGTCTATGGAGCACGTTATCCGATGATTTTGGAAAACACTTGGCGCAACAAAAGTTTATTATCGATGCGTGTCTGGGGTCGGGCGATGAGTAATTTGAAAATAAATAGTTTTTATAATTTCGCTTATTCTTTTTTAACTAAAGATGATATCAAAAATAGTGGGGTAACTGAAGAAGAATTAGAGGGAATTCCCGGCTTTCTCAGTAATCTTGCCGGTGTTAAGGCGCTGGTTTTTATGCGCGAAGAAGAGGGTGGTAAAATTAAGGGTAGTTTGCGTACCACACATCCTGATGTTGATATTTCCAAGCTGGCTCAAGTTTTGGGCGGTGGTGGTCATAAGCGGGCGTCGGGATTTGTTGTTGATGGCAAGTTTGAAGAGGTGGACGGGAATTGGAGAATTGTTTAATCCTTGTCATTCCCGCGAAGGCGGGAATCCAGGCGCCACAGATTTTTAATACATAATTATATAGAATTTTTTTAAAAATATTAATAAATAACGTCGATTTGTTTATTTTAGTTTTCCTTAATATTAATTACGATATACGAGGCACCTGGATCCCCGCCTTCGCGGGGATGACGGAATAAACAAACAAAAAATATATGACATTAATACCAACAGTTATTGAAAAATCAGGTCAAGTTGAGCGTGCTTACGATATTTACTCACGCCTTTTGCGTGATCGAATTATTTTTTTGGGCGAGGCGATTGACGATCACGTGGCTAACATTATTATCGCGCAACTTTTATTTCTTGACGCTGAAAGTAAGGATAAGGATATCAAATTTTATATCAATTCCCCAGGTGGATCAGTATCTGCGGGTATGGCCATCTATGACACGATGCAATATGTAAAATCTGATGTTTCAACAATTTGCGTGGGCATGGCCGCTTCCATGGGCGCAGTTCTTTTATCAGCTGGTGCAGCGGGCAAACGTTTTTCTTTGCCAAATAGTGAAGTGATGATTCACCAAGTAATGGGTGGGGCTGAAGGACAGGCGAGTGATATTAAAATTCGTTCTGAACATATTTTGAAAACCAGAGATAAGTTGAACAAGATTTTAGTGAAACATACTGGGCAAAAAATTGCCAAAATTGAACAGGATACTGATCGTGATTACTACATGTCGGCTGAAGAAGCGAAGAAGTACGGTATTATTGATAAGATTATGACAAAATAAAAACTTTGCATAAAAACTCCCTCGCCCCGGCGGGAGAGGGTTGGGGTGAGGGGAAATTTTAAAAAAACTTAGCGTATATTGCTAAGTTTTTTTGTTTTAAGCGACGCGCTCTCGCTTGTGTCACTTTTGAGACCAAAAGTAACCAAAAGTCTTGGGGGTGTTCAATGCACTATCACATGCAAGAGTTTTGTTATTTTAAGGCTGGCGTTTAGTTCACACCCCCAAACCCCCGGGGTTATTTTGAGTATCCTTTTATGTTTTACTTATTTTTGATTTTTGCTTGTTCTATTCTATTTTAATAATCTTGTATTCCACAATTTTGGTGGCTAAGTGCACTTGCACTCGGTCGCCAATTTTTTTACCCATCAAGGCGGAGCCGATGGGGGAATTATTTGAAATTACATTGTTGTCAGGATTGGTCTCAGCCGAGCCAAGAATTAGAAAAGTTTTTTCTTTGCCGTTCACTTCGACGGTTACTTTATGACCGAGCTCGACGCGGTCTTTGTTTTGGTTGTGCTCAATGATAACGGCGCGTTTTAGGTGGTCGGTGATGTCGGTGATGCGTTGGTTGATTCCACGCAAACGTCCCTTGGCAATTTGGTAAGCGGCGTTCTCGGAAAAGTCGCCATCTGCAGCTGAGTGCTTCATCTCGGTAATCGCGCGCGGTTGGCTAACTTTTTTTAACTTCTCTAATTTAGCCGTCAATTCGTGGAATTTTTCAGCAGTAATATTTTGATCAGCTTTAAGTCCGGCGTAGATGCCGGGTTTCCGTTGAGGGGTGCGCATATTTTTTTCTTCTTCCGTTATCATCGCGAAGGCGTGGATTCAGGAGTTTGTTTATAATATGAATATAACATAATCAGAGAATGACACAAGTAATCTTGACATTACAGTGCTTTTCTGCTAATATTCAAGATTGCCGAATTAAATTGGTATTCGTACATTTTATATAAAAAACCACACAAAAGGAGATGGTCATGGAAAACAATTATTATGGTGTTTATGCAGTTTTGGCGTTGTTGCCGATTTGGGCGACGATTGTGATTTTTTATCTATTGACCTTATTCGTTGTGGACGCCGGTCGGGAAAGATTTGAAGGTTTCTCTTATAATGTTTCCCATGCGGCACGCTACGGTGATATTGGTCTATTGGTTATTATCATTATTGGCTCTACGATTTTGCAAAGATGTCCAGAGTTGAGCGGATTTATAGCGACTAATAAATTTCAATTTCTTTGTGGTTTCGTCTCTGGTGTAATTGCTGGGGGAATGTTTGGTGCAGAAGTTGTAATGCATAGCAAGGGCGTAGAACGACAAATAGTGGACATATATCATAATTTATTTATTTTACCTTTTTTTGTTGGCTTATTGCTGGCACTTTTCCGGTTATTATATTTCATGGGACAATGACGGAAAAATGGGTAGCCATGTTATGTATTATAATTTGGTTTAGCTTGTGTTGTTATGATATTAATAATAAAAGACTTGATCAGCGCTCATGGTTAAAAGCGCATGGATACACCTGTATCCTGAAAAACTGACCACAACAAAAAAAATATTTTCACCCCGAGGAGGCTCATACTTCCTCGGGTTTTTTATTTTGTAAAATTAAAAGCCCCGGCAACTTTCTGGTTGCTGGGGCTGGTTTGGTGAAATCACGGACCGGCGGTAATTTCTGGGACGTGAAGGTCTAGTTTTTTTTCACGCAAGGTTCTTTTTCCTTGATGGAATATTCTGAAGTCACTGAACAAAAGACCGTCTTTGTCATTAATGGATTTACAATATTTTTTAAAATACTTTGTATCACACACTTTGGCCATTGTTGTGAAGTATTTAACCATCATCCCGGCATGTTCTTCGGCGGCTTTTTCGGTGGTCACTAGAAGTGGAATTTTTATTGTTTTTTCTAACTCTACCTTTTCGTCTGCGTATGTTTTGCCAGTGATGTGCAGTAAAAATTCAAAGGTCCAATATTTATCGTTCATGTGTGCCCTCCTTATTTGGATTTATTTTTACTTGTAATCACTTTGATACTCTATTTAAGCAGGCTTGTGATAAAAAGTCAATTATTGGGCGATGTATTGACTAAAAACCTCGATTATTATACACTATTTAGGTATTAATAATGATTTTTTGGCTATTTGCAAAGAAAATGATGCTGTTTATTTTGTTGCCGGTCGCCTATATATTTACATGAAAAGTTTACTAAAAAATTTCTCCATTTTTATCTTGGTGTTTTTGGCAATTGCGCTTATTTTTAGTGCTTATGGCCAAGGCACGAAGATTGAAAATGCTAATATTGGCAAATTTATTTCGCAAGTTGATAATGGCGAGGTGAAAAGCGTGATTATTCGTGGTGATGAAATGGAAGTGGAACTGAAAGATGGGGCTAAGGAAATGGTTAAAAAAGAAATGGGAGCGACTTTTTCTGAGTTGATGAGTAATTACGGTATTGCCAAGGAGAAAATTATCGGAATTGATGTGGCTGTGAAGAGTGAAGAGGGGGCTGGTTACTGGATGGCAACTTTATTGCCGATTCTTTTGCCATTTTTGCTAATCGGCGTTTTTATCTTTATGATGATGCGTTCAGTGCAGGGAGCAAACTCAAAGGCAATGATGTTTGGACAATCACAGGCAAAAGAGTTTGGTAAAGATACAAAGAATAAAGTTTCGTTTAAAGATGTGGCGGGTGTAAAAGAAGCAAAAGAAGAATTGTCAGAGGTTGTTGATTTTTTGAAACAGCCGAAGAAGTTTTTGGAATTAGGCGCGCGCATTCCGCGTGGCGTGTTGTTATTGGGTAGTCCGGGAACTGGCAAGACCTTGTTGGCACGAGCAGTAGCAGGTGAAGCGGATGTGCCATTCTATCATATTTCCGGCTCTGAGTTTGTGGAAATGTTTGTTGGTGTTGGCGCGAGCCGTGTTCGTGATTTGTTTAAAAAGGCAAAGAAAAGTGCACCTTGTATTATCTTTATTGATGAAATTGATGCAGTTGGTCGTCGTCGTGGCGCTGGCTTGGGTGGTTCACATGATGAACGTGAACAAACCTTGAATCAAATTTTGGTTGAAATGGACGGCTTTGAACCAAGTGCGAATGTAATTGTGATGGCCGCAACTAATAGACCAGATGTTCTTGATCCAGCTTTGCTTCGACCAGGACGTTTTGATCGTCAAGTAGTTTTGGATAATCCTGATATTAAAGATCGTGAAGAAATTTTGAAGATTCATGCTAAGGAAAAACCATTAGCCAAGGATGTGAGCTTGCGCAGAATTGCGGAACGTACCCCTGGATTTAGTGGCGCTGACTTAGCCAATGTTTTGAATGAGGGTGCGATTTTGGCGGGACGAAAAAATAATAAAATTATTGATATGGAATTCTTGTTGGAAGCGATTGAGAAGGTAATGCTTGGACCGGAACGCAAGAGCAAGGTTTTCTCTGAGAGAGAAAAGAAGGTAACAGCCTATCATGAAGCGGGCCATGCTTTAGTGGCGCATTTTTCTCCGAACACTGATCCAGTGCAAAAGATTTCTGTAATCTCTCGTGGACGAGCTGCCGGTTATATGATTAAATTACCGACTGAAGATAAGCATATGCACACTAAGGCAGAGTTTATGGAAGATATCGCAGTGTTGTTAGCCGGTTATCTAACGGAGAAAGAAGTTTTTGGTGAAATTACCACCGGTGCCACCTCTGATTTGCGTAAGGCCACCAGTCTGGCTCGTCGCTTGGTAACTGATTATGGTATGTCTGAAAATCTTGGACCCCGAACTTTTGGTGAAAAAGAAGAAATGATTTTCTTGGGTCGTGAGATTCATGAGCAAAGAGATTATAGCGAGAAGATGGCGGAACAGATTGATGTCGAGATTGCGGCCTTTATTGAAAAAGGCAAACAAATGGCATTGACTATTATCAAGGGTCAAAGAGAAAAATTAGAAGCGATTGTAAAGGTTTTAGTTGAGAAGGAGACTTTGGAAAAGGAAGAGTTTGAGGCTATCGTCGGACCCTTGAATAAAAATATCAACTAATGACATCTAGATCTTAAAAATATTTAAGGCGCCCCATTTGGCGTCTTTATATTTTTAGATATTGGTGATAAGATATAGGGATAAAGAATTAGTCTAATCATATGAGAAATGTAAAATATTTACAGTGGGCAATAATGTTTATTCTTTTTGCGTTGCCTAGCTACACCCTAAGATTTAAAATAGTTGGTATTCCCATTACAATGTTGGAGGTGATGATTTTGGCGACTTTCGCAATCTGGTTTTTGAACGGCTATAAACAGGTCATTGAAAATATTAAAACACGACGCAGCGGAGGTGCAGGACTGAGTCGTTATCCGTTTGATATTGAGATGGTGTTGCTGTTAATTATTTCTTTTATCTCCGTTGGTGTTGCGGGCTTTAGCAATGAAGCCTTTGGAATCTGGAAAGCGTATTTTTTTGAACCATTGTTGTTTTATATTTTATTGTTTAATGTTTTTGCTTCGCCACGCCGTAGTCTTGGCGAAGGCTGGGTTTCCGTATTTGAGAAAATAATTTGGCCATTGACGATTGCAGCTTTTTTGATTTCCGTCTTTGCAATCTACCAAAAAATAACCGGTGATTTTATCGCCAATCCATTTTGGTCAGCTGTAGAAACAAGAAGAGTAGTTTCCGTCTTTGCCTATCCCAATGCGCTCGGTCTTTATTTGGCGCCGTTAGTTTTATTAATGACAGGCCATGGCTTAGCAATTTCGAATTTCGAATTTCGAATTTTGAATAAAGAAAAAATTTTAAAAATTATATTTTTATCAGTAATAATAATCTTATCTTTATTGTCAATTTACTTTGCGCATTCCGAGGGAGCGATAGTGGGTGTTGTGGCGGGGACAATTTTGTTTGGTCTATTAATCGGCAAACGAATGCGCTTAGCAACTATGGGAGTTTTAATATTTGCGCTGATTATGTTTTTTGTAAATGTTAATGTGCACAATAAGATAGTTGAAAAAGGAACGCTAAGTGATTTTTCTGGCGAAGTGCGCAAGCAACAATGGCGAGAGACCTGGATGATGTTAACCGAAAGTCCGCAACGTTTTATTTTGGGAGCGGGCCTGGCTAATTATCAAACAGCGGTGAAGCCGTATCATCAAGAAGGAATATTTTTTAACGAAGATCATGACCCAGACTTTCATCGTAAATTAGTTTTGTTTAGTGACGATTACAAAAAGAAATATTGGCGACCAGTTGAAGTCTATCTTTACCCGCACAATATTTTCTTAAATTTCTGGTCAGAGTTAGGCTTACTTGGCGCATTGTTGATGACTTGGATAATTGTTAAGTTTTATTATATTGGCGTCCGCCAGGTGCTTCAAAATTCAAAACATAAAATTCAAAATTACGGCTCCAGTACAAAAGAAAACTATATAATAATTACATTATTGTCAGCAATGACGGCAATCGTAATTCACGGAGCTGTGGATGTTCCGTACTTTAAGAATGATATGGCAATAATGTTCTGGGTATTAATAGCCTTAATGGGAATGGGGCACTTAATGATTAATAAAGAAGATAAAAAATAAAGATATGAAAATAGTATTACAAAAATTTATCGCTGAAGCTGGAGTTTGTTCACGTCGCAAGGCCGAAGATTTTATCAAGGATGGTTTGGTAATGATTAATGATAAGGTGGCAAAACTGGGTGATCGCGTCGACGAACACGACGAAGTTTTGCTTGATGGTGTGCAAATCTATAGACAAGAAAAGTTGGTGTATATTATTTTGAATAAACCAAAAGGCTATACCTGTACCAGTCGCCAGTTTGTTGATGAGAAAAATATTTTTGACTTAGTCAACGCCAAAGAACGTTTATTTGTGGTTGGTCGCTTAGATAAGAATAGCGAAGGCTTAGTTTTGTTGACTAACGACGGCGCCTTAACTCAGAAAATAACGCATCCGAAATATGAGCATGAAAAAAAGTATTTAGTCAGTATTGTCAGTCGAGGCCTTGAGGCACGTATTATTCAAAACGATTTTAAGCAAGGTGTCGACATCGGTGATGGCGATGGCATTGTTAAAGCCAAAAATATCAAAGCGGTTGGCACTGATAAGTTTGAAATAATCTTAACCCAGGGCAAGAAAAGACAAATCCGTAGAATGTTCGGCGTTCTAGGTTGTGATGTGCTTGAATTGGCAAGGATAAAAATTGGGAGTTTGGAGATGGGTGATTTGAAAGTGGGAGAGTGGCGATATTTGAGTGAGGCGGAAGTGAAGGGGTTGATGGTTGAGAAGAAGAAAGAGGTTGTGAAAAAGGTAAAAAAATAAAATATAAATTTGGAGAAGTGGCTCGAGTGGTTGAAGGCGACGCTCTCGAAAAGCGTTGTCCGTGAAAGCGGACCGAGGGTTCGAATCCCTCCTTCTCCGCCAGTACAAGAGCAGGGTTTTATTCCTGTTCTTGTTTTATATTAGCAGTAAATCTTTCTATTATTTTATCAGTTTTTGTGTCATTATCTACCTTTGTGGCAAAATTGTGGCAACCTTCTAAAATAATAGGTCTTTCAAGCGTCTTCACCGCCTCTCTGGTTACTTCATTTCCTAGGTGAGCATATCTCATTGTTGTCTTGATATCGCTGTGCCCAAGAAGCTTTTGAATGATAATTGGTGAGATGTTATTTTCCGATAGGTGCGATGCGAATGTATGCCTCAATAAATGCCAGCCAATTTTAGTTACACCGACTTGCTTACAGATTCTAATTAAATTAGTTCTGCAAGTGGCTGATTTCATAAACTCACCGTGTTTATTAGAAAACACATATTCATTGATTGATGCACTTTTGCGAAGTATTAACATTTGTTCAACCTCATTTCCAAAAGGCACATGACGAATCTTGTTGCTCTTGGTGCTGTTTTGAGGAATGTTCTTGACGATTGATCGACAGACGGTTATTTGCTTATTTGCAAAATCGATATCCTGCCAGTTTAGGGCAACCAATTCACCAAAACGCAATCCAGTTTTCATTACCAACAGAATCATATCATGCCAGATGTCATCAGCTGATTGTAAAACATTTTCACATTCTTCAACTGTTAGAAAGCTAACTTCGGCAAGCATTACTTTTAGTGGTTTTATTTTTGGGATGGTAACCTGTAGACCCCAATCGTCGGCAGTTGCCAAAGATTTTCTCAATACCCCTAAATGATTATTGATTGTTTTAGGGGATTTTTTATTTCTTTGCTGTATGGCTTTGAACTGCTCAATGATACGATTGGTAATTTGATCAATTTTCATTTCACCAAAGTAGGGCAGTAAATGAACTCTTAGAATCATTTTCTTTGCGACAATATCCGATGGCTTACTATTCACCTCCACATAATCTTTTAGCCACATTGGAACAAAGTCTTTGTATCTCATGGACTTAGCTTTACTGTTCGCTCTCGTTAGCGACCCATTGGCTATTTTTTGTCTTAGCTGTGATTCAAAGACTATCGCACCAGCCTTGGTGTTATCAGGACTGCATTGTCTGATTCTATGACCATCTATCATGAACGCTACCCACCATTTGTTTTTTCGTTTGTATGCACTCATATAATTTATAGACTCATCATTTCAACTCTAGTATCACTTAGATAACTATCAACATCCTCTTGCTTAAATCTTAGAACTCAACCAATCTGATAGAAAGGTATTCGTCTGTCTCAGGTTAATCTGTAGATTGATGCGAGCGATAAGCCAAGGATATCCGCTAATTCTTTAGGTGATATTAGTTTGTTGTGTTTTGAATTGTTCATTTAATTGTTAAAGTACAACATTGATTGTGGTAATTGCCACAATGACATCAACATCATACGATTAAAATTTATTAATTGCAATCCTCTTTTAAAGGTGCATTTTTTAATACCAAATTACCAATTTAAGCTCGGTATATTCAATTAAGGTGACTTTGGTCGAAGATGTTATTTATTTTTCACCTGCGACCAATTTTGAATTTTTTTTGCGGTAAAATCGCCCAGATATGTGTGGTCTTAAATTGGTCACTGGTAACGCATATTCATTATTTTGCTTATTCAGATTTATTTCCTTATTATGATGTTGGATTTGTCCTTGATCACTATGTTCATCTTCCTTTGATACGGCATTTGATAAGTTGAACAAATGTCTTAATATGGATTTCTTTTCTGATTTGTCAAAATCTTCTGTATCTACAAATCGGTTAAAGAGTTTTTTAATTTTCTTTGCCGTCATTTGTTTGTCTTTGACGAACTCAGTTAATACTAAATAACTCGACCAATCTTGGTGTCTTCGAGTTAAAACTCAAATTTTTTCTGCAATAGTTTGCATAATGTTAATTGAATTTAACGATTTTTTGTCGTTAAATAGTAAAATAATTAGTTATATTTTTTGACTGTTCTTATTTTTTTTAGCCATCTTATGAAATTATGATTACTGTGTGATTGTTTAATCGCTTTTTGCAGCTATATTAATAACTGTAATTATTATATTGATCATGGAGATCGTATAACGCGCTAGATGATATTTGGCTATTCATTAATTCGGTGCAATTTTCGGAACAGTGTAGAGCTTGACCATTATATCTATTAGTTAATGGTCAATTATTAATTGTATTACCTAGCGACAATTTATTGGCGCTAACTATATCTTTAGATATAGTTGTTTCCTTATCACTATTACTGATCTGATGGTTAATTGATCACTCCAGCACGATCAAGTTTTTTTTCATTTTTTCAATTTGTTGAAAATCGTAACATATTATTCCAGTTCTTCTAGATTTACTGATCGTCCTAAATGTACGCTCAACCCATCATTCTGACTCCAGACGAACAATAGCATCTTGTACATTTCTTTCGTTTTTAAATCAGACTAACTCTCTAATACTTTCATTTGACGCGATGCATTTTTTCTTCCCCATCTTGCTGTAGTAGTGAATTATTCAATATACAAGTTTGTCTGATGCTCTTAAATTTTCATTTTCACAAACTTGAAAAGGAATAATTAAAAACTTCGGTTTAAATTTCATGGACATACATTTTTATTGCAAGTTATGCTTGTGGCAAAACAGTGGTCGGAAATATTTAAATTCTCCAACCATTAATTATAATTTATTTAATTTGCAGTATCCTCGTTGGATTTGCTGGTAAGATATTTTTTGGATATAAAAAAACATCCATAATCTCGCGGGGAGGGGATCATCGGATGTGTATATTAATTTGATTTGTTATTGATCAATCGTTGATGGACAAGTAAGAATCAGAACGGTAACTGTTCTTGGAGTGCTCTGTTCAAAATTTTGAAATTGTCTGTTTGTTCATTTGATAAATAAGATTTAATGCTAAATGTTTTTAATTGAGTCTATATGATGCGAATTCTATCATTTTATATTATATATTATAGCACATATTTTATAGAAAGTCAACTAGTATATTTGCTGGGTTTTTTAATGATATTGGTATGAATATTTTTTTGGTCTTGTTATTGTGATGAATAACTCTCAAAGTGTATTGTAAATTTTTGTAGTCATGGTATAATTAAAATGCAAAAAAATACAATTTCATAATCGTGAAGATTTAATATTAGTGCCATTTTGGCATTATTTCTTCGTATGCGCGCAGGAACGGACACTCCGACCAAAAACGCATGCGGGATCTTCACGGATACCAATTGTATTTTTTTGCAGGTCGGGTGTCCGTTTTTTTATCAAAAATTATCTCGACATAATGCACAATAAATGATCTACAAGCACAAGCACTTTGCGCTAAATGAAGTGTTAAAAACTATAGTTGACGAGAATGACAAAGAGCTTTGTTTAACTGGCAATGCTTTTCGCGTTCTAATTTTTTTGTGTAAACACGGATCGGCAAATATTTCTGAGATAGGTGACGAGCTAGATAGGGCGAAAGATTATGACGAGGATCACATTCGACAGTACAGATATAAAATCAATACGATCATAGGTGCTGAGATTGTGAAATATGAAAATAAGATTTATCGAATTGATGGAGTAGTTAAAAAGATAGAAAAAGAATCTTTGCCAATATTAAGCCAGGCTAACCGTAATACGGATTTATTACGGTCTTTTTTTTATAATAATAAAATGAAATATATTTTTGCTGGTATTTTTGTTTTGGTTGTAATTGTTTCTGCTCAAGTTTTTTGGTTTAAGCCATGGTGCAATATTAAGGGCAACATTTCAAAGACTGGTGAAAAAATTTACCATTTGATAGGTGACAATTATTATAGCAAAACTAAAATTGATGAATTGAGGGGCGAGAGTTGGTTTTGTGGTGAAGATGAGGCGGTTGAAGCTGGATGGAGAAAATCTAAATAATAAAAATATATAAAATTAAAATCATGTATATATTTGATAATACAGAAATTAAGAAAAAAAATAAAATAATCAATAAGTCGATATTTGCATTGCTAGCCATTGTTTTTTTATTAGGAACTGTCTATATATTTAAAAAATATACACAAATGGCTAAGAGCGTTGATAATTTTGAAAATATTACCTGCGACAATGGAAAGAAATTATATAAATATTCATATATGCTAGAATTCTTTAGGGAAAAATTTCTTGAAGAAAGTGGAAGTCCTAGAAAAAATAGTTATAACATGGCAAAGGAGATGCAGAAATTAGAGGAGCAAAAGATTAGCAAGGAATGTAGCGACTTTGATAATATATCATATGGGGCTATATTGTTAAAAACAGTAAATAATATCGATATTATATATCTTCATAAACCTTGGGAGAAAAATTGGCGAGTGGAGTATGAATATAAAAAAAACTGGGGCAATATAATAGTAAATGAATTTTTGTTGCTTTTGATAATTGTATTTTTTTACATTCTTGTAAATAAATTTGCATTAAATCGAAATCATGAAATTAAAAAAAGCTGATAATTAAATAATAAAATTAATTCAAATAACTAAAACAAAAATTATGAAATTAAAAAAACTGTGGGAATTAAATATTTGGAAAATAATTTTTCGCTTTATTGCCATTTTGCCAGTGTTTGTGGTAGTTTTTATTGTTAGTATTTTTGTTATTGGTTTATTGACGTCAGCTCTCATGTTTATTCAAAATCTATTCATTACGGAAGGCATGAATTTTAATAGAATTTTCTTTAAAGAGTTATTCGGTCCAGGTATATCAGGTGCGTTGGCCATGTATCTTAGTTTGCGAGTAGCCCCAATGTTTAGAAAAATTATTGGTATAGCCTTTGTATTATCAATATCCTTGGCAGTAATCTTGTTTAACTTTATTACTTATGTTTATTATTTTGACCTTGGTTTTAATATTCTTACAATAAGTAGTGTTGCCGTATTATTGGGTATTGGTTTTGTGTTATATCAATATATAGAAAATGGCGATGACTTTTTATTTAAAATTTAAATAGCTAAAACAAAAATTATGAAACTACAAAAAATAGCTGAATTAAGCTTTTGGACAACTTATTATTTTATTGCCTCGTGTTTAGCGTGCGGTGTTCTTGTATCATTATCTCTGTTAATATTATCTCTCGTTGAGCAACATGGTCTTGATGCACAGATTGAGTCATTGTCATCGTTTATAATATTATCAACCATGCTTGCTTATATGGTCGCTCAAAAATTACCAAAGAGACGATGGCTTAATTTGCTTTTTTTATGTGCGATGCCAATTTTAATGGCCTATAGTTTTTATGATTTATATACCAATCCTACTAATTTATTTTCACTTGAAGCCTTGGGATTTGATCTGCTAGTACTTATTACAACCCATCTCTATTGGAATGCTTATGATACTAATGCCGTATTGCTAAGCAAGACCTCTGTATAAAAACCAATTCGAAAAAAGAATGCATCTTCGGATATTCTATTCGCACTAATAATAGCACGAACCATGTAAAATTTCGTGTTATTTTTTTATTTATTAGCTCTTTATTTGTTCAATAAGTATTAAATAAGTGTTAAATAAGAAATTGACTTTACTCTAATACTGGAGTAAAATTTTAATATATCGTTAATGTTTTATTATCTCTAACTTTAACTAATAAACTATGTCAGAAGAACAAAAAAGACTACTTGAAAAGCAACTGTGGGGCGTGGCAAATGTGCTCCGTGGTAAGATGAATGCTGATGAATACAAGAATTATATTCTTGGTTTTATTTTTTACAAGTATCTATCGGAGAAGTTGGAGCGTTATGTTGATGAAAAACTTTTGGCGAGTGAGGATTTTAAATTTGCGGAAATAAAAGAAAATACTAAGGATGGAAAGACTTACTTGGAACATGTTAAAACTGGCTGTATCGGTCATCTCGGTTTTTTCTTAAAGCCAACCGAGCTTTTTTCTTATCTGGTTAAAAAGGGCAAGGGTGAGATAAAAGGTGAGAACACATTTATCTTGGAGGATCTTAAAAATGTTCTCAATGACATTGAGAAAACATCAGCAGGCACAGCAAGTGAAGATGATTTTAAGGGTTTGTTTGATGATATGGATTTAACTTCGACCAAGCTAGGTGCTCGTGAAAATCAAAAGAATGAAGTGGTAGTTGAGGTGTTGTCTTTGCTCAGTGGTATAGATTTCAAGCTGGAAGACACTAAGAGTGACTTACTTGGTGATGCCTATGAATACCTGATCGGCGAATTCGCTGCTGGTGCTGGCAAGAAAGGCGGTGAGTTTTATACCCCTGCCCAAATCTCTCGGCTGTTGGCTCAGATTGTGTCTCAAGACAAGAAACGAATTAAGTCTGTCTATGATCCGACTTGTGGCTCTGGCTCACTCTTGCTTCGTATCGGTGACTACACTGATGTGGTTAGTTATTTCGGTCAAGAACAAAACCCAACGACTTACAATTTGGCTCGCATGAACATGATCTTGCATGGCGTTCACTTCGACCATTTCGATATTCGCCACGGTGATACGCTCAAAGAGGATATGCACGCCGATCTTAAAGCTGAGGCAATAGTAGCCAATCCACCGTTCTCGGCTCAATGGAAGGGCGACACTGATCCGCAACTAGCTCATGACGACAGATTCTCACAATACGGACGACTAGCGCCAAAAAGTGCGGCTGATTACGCTTTTGTGACGCACATGCTTTACCACTTGGCGGATAATGGCACTATGGCTGTTGTGTTACCACATGGCGCCTTGTTTCGCTCTGGAGCTGAGGGGCATATTCGCAAGCATATCATTGAAAAACAAAACTACCTCGATGCCGTAATTGGTTTGCCCGCTAATCTTTTTTATGGCACTTCAATCCCTGCTACTGTGTTGGTGTTTAAGAAATGCCGTCGTGATGACGAGGGTATTCTGTTTATTGATGCGTCTAAAGATTTTGTAAAAGAAAAGAATCAAAACAAATTGACTGATGATAACATTGCGAAGATTTTTGTGACCTACAAAGAGCGCAAAGAGATCGAGAAATACTCCCATCGGGCAACAATGGAGGAGATTCGTGAGAATGAATACAATTTGAATATTCCACGCTATGTGGATACTTTTGAAGAGGAGGAGGTAATTGATATTGAAGCGGTGGCAGAGAGCCTGAGGAAATTGAATGCTAATGAGATTGGTTTGCAAAATAAGATTGCGGAGTTTTGCGATGAGCTGGGAATTGGCAAGCCGTTCTAAACGCAAAAAAACCTGTCGGTTTCGCATTGTTAAGAGGCGTGACAGGTATTGATATTTATATTATATATTATTCAGATAATCAGTCAAGGGTAAAGAAATGGATTAAAATAACAGAAAATGTAAAAAACTTGCAATTTTTATTAATTTATGTATAATGTTTATATGTAATTATTAATATTATGTAAAATATATGCAAATTTCAATTATTGAGTTTTCGGTGCAAAATTTTAAAACCTTTAAAAATAAGGTTACTTTTTCTACAGTTGCGCAGAAAAATGATAAGCACACCTTTAAAGATAACGGTGAGAATCTTCTTAAAACATCGTTTATTTATGGACCAAACGCTTCTGGTAAAAGCACACTGTTAGAGGCGCTTATTTTTTTTAAGAGTATTGTATCATTTTCTGCAAATATACAAGAGAATTCCATGCTTCCTTATTCTCCTTTTATGGGAAATAAGGAAAACAGAGAAAGTCCGATTTTTTTTGAGTTAGTTTTTTCTATTGATGGAATTAATGAAGGGGCGTATCGATATAATTTCTCAATCATGCATGATCGTGTTGTCTCAGAGGATTTAGTTAAGATATCGTCGTCTGGGTCGGTAAAAATGTATATTTCGCGAAACGAACAAGAAATAAAAATTGGAAAAGAATTTAAAGATGTTGAAATGATTCGCGACAGAACTCGTAAGGACACTTTGTTCTTATCAATGGCGGCTCAGTTTAATAGCACGCTCGCTTTAAATTTTTTAGAGGCTCTAAAGAGTATAAATATTATCTCTGGAATTATACCTGGAAATTATCAAAACTTTACCGTGAAAAAGTTTAAAGAGGATGCGGTTTACAAAGAAAAGATTCTTGAATATTTAAGGACTGCTGATTTTTGCATTTCCAATGGGAGAGTGGAGGAGGTTGATGTTAGCGCTGTTGACATCAAAGATGGTCAAGAGGGGTTTTCTGCAACGAAGCGAGTAGAAAAGGGCAATGCTTTATTTTTTGAGCATCCAGTTTATGACGCCAAAAATAATAGATCAGGATCGTTCGAGATTTTAATTGATGCAGAGTCAGAAGGCACAAAGAAGTTTCTTTCCGCGCTTGGTCCGATAATTGATACGCTTGATGGTGGCAAGGTTTTGTTTATTGATGAGTTTGACAATAGTCTTCATCCGATACTTACCAAGTTTATTGTTAATCTCTTTGAGTCAAAAGATATAAACAAGAACAACGCCCAACTTATCGTTACAACACATGACACCAGCCTGCTCGCAAACAAAGGGGAGTTTATTAAGGATCAGTTTTGGTTTACCGAGAAAGATGAATTCGGTTCCGCTAAATTATTTTCTTTGGCTGAGTTTGATATTAGAAATGATACGGAATTTTCAAAGAAATATCTCGAAGGGCGATTTGGCGCATTGCCTTTTATTCATAGCACTAAGAAATAGATTATGTCTAAATTTCCAAGAAAAATAAATATTCGCAAACCGCATACAGTTATTAAGATTTTTACTGAGGGCATAAACACGGAGCCGAAATATTTTAATTCAATCAGGGATGAATTGCGAATGAGCGAGATTGATATAGTTGTTTGGGGTCTTGGTGATCATACTTTGCCATTGGTAGAGTCGGTGCTTAAAATGAAACAGGAGGAAGGTAGTGATGAAGATGTTGCAACTGAGTGGTGGGTTGTTTTTGACAGGGACGATCATGAGCATTTTGATAAATCTATAAAATTAGCTATAGATAATGGTATAAATGTGGCTTATTCCAATGAATGTTTTGAGCTGTGGTTTATTCTTCACTTTGAATTTTTAAACACTGCCATTGGTCGAAGACAGTATGAGAAAAAGTTGTCAGAGCTACTCGGTAAAAAATATAACAAGAAAAGTAGTTTCGATGTTTATGAACTTGTAAAAGACAAGGAGCAGGTGGCTATTAAAAATGCGAAAAGACTGGAAAAAGATTTTAATGATCAAGGAGTCTCTTCTTATATAAAAAGAGATCCGTCAACATTGGTGTATAAGCTCGTAGAGCGATTGAGATCGTTGAAAGACGAGAAGAACAAGCTTTGGTAACTAAAAATAATATGCCAATAAAAACTAAACAATCAGAAGCGCAAAGAATTCCGAAGTTGAGATTTTCGGGTTTTTTTGGTGCATGGGATGAGAGGAGATTGAAAGATCTCAAACTGGGTGGTTTTAGTAATGGTGTATTTAATGATCCTGGCAAAGTTGGATCGGGTTATAGACTTATTAATGTTAAAGATATGTATTCTGGGACGGAGATTAATGTCAAAAATTTAACAAGAGTCGAGTTGAGTAGTGAAGAATTTAATAGAAACAAGGCTGTTGCTGGGGATATTTTCTTTACTCGGTCATCTTTGGTTAAGGAGGGTATAGCTTATTCTAACATTTTAAACAGTGATGAAAATGATATAACATTTGACGGACACATCATTAGAATGAGACCTGATAGTAGTGTGATATTTCCAAAGTTTTTAGATAGACTTCTGAAAATTAATAATATTCGTCGTCAATTAGTTTCGCGTGGTAAGACGGCAACGATGACAACTATTGGTCAAGATGATCTTGGTTCTGTGAGGGTTTTATTTCCGTCCTTGTCAGAGCAACAAAAAATTGCCAACTATTTTTTGGTAGTAGATGGATGGATTGAAAATTTGCGTGCGCAAAAAGAGGCTTTGGCTGGTTATAGGAAAGGAATTATTAAGAAGATATTTTCGCAAGAGGTTCGGTTTATAGGCGAAGACGGATTGATATTTGGTGAGTGGAGCAGGAAAAGATTTGGCGATGTTTTAAATATTGTTATTGATAATCGCGGAAAGACGCCACCAATTGAATCATCTGGAATACCCCTATTGGAGGTAAATTCTTTAGGGGGAAAGTTTGTGGACTATTCTAGGGTTAGTAAATATGTAAGCGAAAAAACATTCAGTAGTTGGTTTAGAAAATATTTACAACCGAATGATATTTTGTTTTCGACTGTTGGCGCGACTGCGTTATGTTCTTGTTATAGAGGAGATAAACAATCTGTTGTCGCTCAAAATATCGTAGGGCTTCGTTTTAAAAATGAGAATCCTAACTTCATGTTTTATTTGCTCACGGAAAAGAGAAATAATCATCAGTTTAAAAGAATTGAAATGGGTGGTGTTCAGCCAAGTGTTAAGGTGTCACAAATGATTAAAATTAAATTTTCATTTCCATCTATTCTTGAACAACAAAAAATAGCTGATTTTTTAACATCAATCGATAACTTAATAGAATCTAAGCAACAACAGATCGCAAAGGCTGAGGGGTGGAAGAAGGGGTTGATGCAGGGATTGTTTGTGTAATAGTGGCGTATGAAGAATTTGGATGAGATTAAAATTGAAGATTTTATTATAATCGAAACGCATTTCGGAGTTTCTGAGCATTTTATTAAGGCGGATACTAGAAATAAATGCTCCGAAGATCTTGTCGTGATGATTCGCGAGATGTCAGAAATTTTATTTCCAGACGATGTTTTTAATATTTATCTGTTACCTCCTGAGCCAGGGTCATATAAGGACATTGTAAAATTTGTAAAAAAAAATAAAATAGGAGTGTCCGTCGGAACAGTTATGACTATCGGTGGTTTGGTTCTTGGTTACCTTAATTATAGAGATGTGCATGAGACGCACATACACGACAGTCGCTTGTGGGTTATCGATGATACTGTTAAATGTTTAGAATTACAGAAACAATTAGAGGATTTAAACAATAATTATGAAGTAGAAAACATTCCTCAAGAAAAGATTCTAGAGGTTTGTGGAAACATAATTTTAAAAAAAAGAAAAAACAATTTTTATAATACGCTTAACAGGGATGGTATGATAAAAAATAACGAAACCATTCTAAAGAATGCCCAAAGTGAGCAAGTTTTTTCTAAAATGATTGAGCGAAATGATTTTGTTAAATATATTGAACCAATTCTAGATGCTAAGTATTTTAGAGAAAATATAGAGGGGGTTGTTGAGTTAATTTCGCCAGTAGTTCGGCAGAAGAAAGAGGGTAAGGGGATACCATGGAGAGGCACATACTATGGTGATAATATTTTTTATAATGAAATATCTGTTTTAAGAGATGGTGATGATATTGAATTTTATATGCAAGATTCTGATTTTAAAGATCAAATTTCTAACAAAGAGCGAGCATTTGCCGTGAAGGATAATATGCGGATAGTTTTCGATATTTCTGGAGAGTTAAAGGGAAATGTATTTCAGAACAGAGGTATTTATATAAAAGAGGTAAAAAGTTATAACAAAGATCAAATTGTGCATAAAATAAAGCCAGCAAAAAAACAAGAAACGGCTTGTGATAACCAACAGGCACTATTTTAATATATAAGATTCACGATATTTTGCATTTAATTTGGTTGGAATAATAATTAAAACAAACAACGCATCGCTCAATCTAGAGAGTGTGGGTGAGGTGGTCAGATGGTTGTTGAAATAAATAATATGAATCTAAGAGAACGAATGGAGAAATTTAATAAAAGGTGGAGTGTCGAATCCTCAGAATCTTACGAGGAGGCATTTAAAAAATTCAAGACAAGAATTTTAAATATTTTTAAGAATATTGATAGTTATGTGAGCAAAGAAAGTGTTTCTTTGTTTTGCCAGTATTACGGAATTGAAGAAGTGTGGAAAAGCGAAACCTTTGGGGATCGTGTGTGGAGTAAAAACATAGAAAATCGGCTATATCAGGAAAATAGTGAAAAAGAATTTTATCGTCTAATTGAGTTGATCTTTTCATTAGAAATATCATCACGAACTGGATATGATCGTCGTGATATATATAGCAGAAGTATACTTTACGATAAAGTTTTAGATGCAGTTAATTATTCAGACATAAATTTATCAATTACGGTCGCAGGTGATGATGTTATTTTATATCCAAAAGGTGAAGAAGTTCTTGACGACAAATTAGTTGATCATCCTCTGTCATTTTTAAAGAGTAATAGCGCTGATCATTTTGTCCAGGCATTAAAATTTTATCAAGCAAAAAATTATATAAAATCAGCAGATAGTCTTCGTAGGACTTTGGAAGAGTTTTTGAAATATGTAATGAAAAATACAAGAGGGTTAAATGCCAATATTCTGGAATTACAAAAAAAATTAAAAACAGATGGACGCGATGCACAAGTGCGAAATATAATTGGATCAATTTTTAATTATCTTGATACATATTTTAATGAAAATAGTAAGCACAACGATGGTGAAATTAATGATTCTGAAAATGAATTTTTAATATACCAAACGGGATTGCTACTGAGATATGTTAACAATAATTTATGACCCACCAATCCGAACAACAACTAGAAAAAACATTAATTGAGCAACTAAACCGTCTAGGCTTTGCTGGCGTTGTCATTGAAGACAACGACGCGTTGATGCTAAATCTTCGCGCTCAGTTAGAGTTGTTTAATCAAGCAGTATTTTCCGATGCCGAGTTCACTCGCATATTGAATCACCTAAACAAAGGCGATCGTTTTCAAAAAGCGAAAATATTGCGAGACCGATTTGCGTTAGCTCGTGACGATGAGAGCACTTTTTATGTGCGGTTTTTTAATATGGATCAATGGTGTAAGAATGAATACCAAGTAACCAATCAAATCACTCAAGTTGGACGATATGAAAATCGCTACGATGTGACTTTGCTCGTTAATGGCTTGCCATTGGTGCATATTGAGCTCAAGCGCCGAGGGGTGGAGATGAAGGAGGCTTTTAATCAGATTCAGCGGTATCATAAGCACTCGTTTACGGGAACGCTTTTTGAGTATGTGCAGATCTTTGTGATTTCTAATGGTGTAAATACTAAATATTTTTCTAACAATCCGAAACAGTCATTCGAGCAGACTTTTTATTGGACTGATGCGGATAACTGTAAAATTACCAAGCTGGATGAGTTTGCTGATGCGTTCTTGGAAAAATGCACCGTGTCGGAAATGATTGCGGAGTATATTGTGCTAGCTGAATCGTTGCAAATTCCCATGACACTGCGACCTTATCAATATTATGCTGTTAAAGAGATTGAGGAACGCGTGCGTGAGTCAGATAAGAATGGCTATATTTGGCATACGACTGGATCAGGTAAGACATTGACCTCGTTTAAGGCGAGTCAGATTTTGGCACAGATGCCAGAGGTGAAGAAAGTTTTATTTGTGGTGGATCGCAAGGATTTAGACATTCAAACGACGAAAGAATTTAATTCTTTTTCTGATGGCTCAGTGGACGGCACCGATAACACGATGAGCTTGGTGAAACAACTCAAGGATAAGAATCGAAAATTGATTGTGACTACTATACAGAAGTTAGACATTGCCATTGGGCGAGAGGCGTATCTAAAGCAATTCGACTATTTGGTCGATGAAAAAGTGGTAATCATCTTCGATGAATGCCATCGTAGTCAATTCGGACAGACGCACGGACGAATTAAAAAATTCTTCAAAAAGGCACAGCTCTTTGGTTTTACAGGCACACCGATATTCGCCGATAATAATGTTGGTGGAGTGACCACGGCTGATGTTTTTGGCGAGTGTTTACATCGTTATATTATTACGCATGCCATCTCTGATGACAATGTGCTTGGCTTCGCTGTCGAGTATGTTGGCAAATACACACAAAAAGATCCTGACACTTTGGATGCGGATATTTTTGCCGAGACCTTGGTGGAGGGGATTGATACAAAAGAAATCTTGGAGAGTGATGATCGATTGAATAAGATCGCTGACTATGTCTTGGCGGATTGGAAACGAAAAACAAAGAATGGAAAGTTTAATGCACTATTTGCGGTAACTAATATTGAAGTTTTGAAAAGATATTATTCATTATTTAAAAAGAAGAAGGCAGACGATTTTAAAATCGCGACAATATTTACCTATCAAGCCAATGAGGATGACAGCTCTGACATGCTGGATGTGGATGTATTCGCAGGTGAGGGCACAGCGGGTAATAAACACTCACGCGATTTCTTGGAAGATTGTATCAAAGATTATAACAAGACATTTTCAACCAATTTTACTACTGATAGATTTTATGACTATTACCGCGATTTACAAAAGCGAATCAAGAACAAGGAGGTTGATTTAATTCTGGTGGTCAATATGTTTTTGACTGGCTTTGACAGTCCAAGGCTTAACACTTTGTATGTCGATAAAAATTTGCGTTACCATGGCTTGATTCAGGCGTATTCCAGAACGAACAGATTGTTGGACTCCGATAAGCCACATGGTAATATCGTGTCATTCAGAAATTTAAAAGTAGCCACCGACAAAGCCTTGGCACTTTTTGGTGATGAAAATGCGAAAGAAGTAGTATTTAAAAAGCCATACGAAGAACAAAAAAATGAGTTTGAAAATAAACTAGTAGAGTTGCGAGAGAAAGTGCCAACGCTAGATTCGATCGACACTCTAAAGAGTGAAGAGGAAAAAGCTGAATTTGTAAAATCATTCCGCGACTTATTGCGCATTAAGTCGTCACTCGAAACCTTCGCTGAGTTTTCGTTTACCGACCTAGGCATCTCCGAGCAGGAATTTTACGATTACCAAAGCAAGTATTTAGATATTCACGAGGAACGAAAAAACCACGACAGTAGCGTGGAATCGATTTTGGATCAGATTGATTTTGAATTAGAACTGACCATGCGCGATGTGATTAATTTTGATTACATTATTCAACTGATTGCGGGCTTAAAAAATATCAGCTCCAAGGCGGTGCGCGAGAAAAAGACCGAAGAGATTTTGCGTATCTTCGACCGCGATGTTAAACTGCGTATGAAGAAAGATTTAATTAGAAAGTTTATCGAAGAAAATCTGCCCAAGATCGACAAGTCTGACAATGTTGAAAAAGCCTTTAGTGATTTCTGGGCTAGTGAGCGCTCGAACTCATTGAAGAATATCGCCCAAGCGGAAAATATTCCCGTTGAAAAGATTGAGCAACTGATTGGTGAATATCTATACACGCAACGATTACCACAAGGACAAGAGATTGTTGATTTACTGCCCAAGGCACCAAGGATTTTAGAGCGACAGGGGATTGTGGATCGCATCAAGGGCGCGATTGAGAATATTGTTGACATGTTTGAGTGGTAGAGGGGGAGGCATTCAATATAATAAGTGATAAACGTATAAAAACATTTATGCCATTAATTATTAATCTAAGCGATTTTACTGAGTGATAAGAAATTCTCCTATTTGTGATTGCTAAAAATATTATAAATATTGCAACAAAAGTTGCTGTAAATTTAAGTATAAAATAATAGTCATTTATATAATGAAATAATAACAAAACATTATGCCAATTTTTCAAATCAAAAACAAAAAAGCCAATCAAGTTTACTCTAATATCAACCATTTTAAAAACGAGGCCGAATTAAGGGATTTTTTTGCTGATAATCTTGAGCAGTTATTGGGTATGAGATTTTTGTCGATTGAATACCCAACAACCGATGGGCGAATTGATACTTTAGCACTTGATGAAACTAATTCTCCAGTAATTATTGAATACAAATGGGGTCAAGATAATGCCATCTTTGTTCAGGGGCTTTTTTATTTTGATTGGCTTAAAAATAATAAAAGACATTTTGATCTATTGGTTGCCGATAAGCTTGGCAGGGAAATAAAGGTTAACTGGACAAGTCCACGTGTAATTTTAGTAGCTCAAGGCTTCGACAAGCGGACTATAATTGCAGTTCAGCAAGTGGATAGTGTGGAATTGATTAAATATGTGCCGTATAATCAGGACATTTTATACTTGGAAAATGTTTACATGCCTAATAAGTCTAAAAAATTAAAAGAAGATATTGTGCAAATAGAAGTTGAAGGAGAAGAAGCTTATGATATTAATTTTCATCTCAACCGACATAAATCAACAGACGAGATAAAAGATATTTTTTATAAATTACAAGAAAAAATTCAGGCATTGCCAGAGGTTGAAGAGGTGGCAAATCAGAAAACTGGTATTACATATCGAACAACCAAAAGTTTTATCCGATTTGAATTTGGGAAAACCGTTTTAGATGTTTTAGTTAGAAGTCCTAAATATAACGATCCAAAAAAAATAGTAAATGATATAAGCACCCACATGTGGGGCTATAAGGGTAGAATTAAAATAAAAACATTAAAAGAGGTTGATGACGTTTTTGAAATAATCAAGCAGTCGTACGAAGAGACTTTGTAATCCTTATTTCTAAGCCGTGTATATACACTATAAAATACCCCCGCCTTTTATATTTGATTCCGAATTTTAACCCCCCCCGCCTTACTACTTCCAATGTTGCGTTCATCACAGATTGTGGCAAACTTTGTGTCAAAGCAGTAAGGATGGTTAGAGAATTTTAATGTATTTGAGAACAGTTGAGAAAGCTGTTTTGTCGCTAACTTCTCAATGATATCAAACAAAGTCAATGTTTATAAGACGTTGATGAAAACACGAAAGTAGTTTTCGAATCCCTCCTTCTCCGCAAGAAAACTTATGAAAATATATTTAGCCAGACATGGTCAAGACCAAGACAATATCAAAGGTATTTTAAATGGTCATCGTGATATGCCATTAACCGACCTTGGAATTGAGCAGGCGAATGCGCTTGCGAAAGAAATTAAGGAGGCTGGTTTGAATTTCGAGGCGATATATTGTTCGCCATTGCAAAGAGCAAAAAAGACGGCAGAAATTATTGCCTCGACAATTGGTGTTAAAGAACCTGAAGTTTTGCTGGAATTAATTGAGCGAAATTTTGGTGTTCTAACTGGTTTGCCGGCCAAAGATATTGAATCATTGTGTACTCCCGATATTATTAAGACCGACACAATTACTTATTTTTTAAATCCGGAAGGTGCTGAGACATTTCCTGATCTTGTTGAACGAGGAAAGATTATAATTGAAAAAGTTTCAAATCATGGTCATGGCAAAAGCGTATTGTTGGTTTGTCATGGAGATATTGGTAAAATGATTTATACTGCCTACTATAAGCTAGATTGGAAAAATGTCTTAACACAATTTCATTTTGGCAATTCCGAAGTATTGTTATTGTCAAAAGATTCTCATCCGGACGATAGTCATGTTTTTTCTTTTTTGTAGCACAATCATTAATTTAAAAAAATGAAAAAACCAATAATGGTCAAAACTGAATTAGATGAACAAATCGCTGCATTGGCCTGGAAAACGGATAAGAAAACCTTGGTGATTTGGGCGTGTGATTGCGCGAAGCGGGCGTTGCCTTATTTTGAGAAAAAATATACAGGCGACAAACGTCCGCGATTGGCGATTGCGGTGGGGCGTTTGTGGGTGAAGACGGGTGTATTTAAGATGGCTGTTATTCGTGGGGCGTCTCTGGCGTCACATGCAGCGGCGCGCGATGCTGAGGAATATAGTGCGGCACGTTCCGCGGCGCGGGCGGCTGGACAGGCGGTGGCGACGGTGCATGCGCCTGGTCATGCAATTGTGGCGGCGATTTATGCAGCGACAGCGATTAGAGATAATGTTAAAAAAGGCGATGTTCTGGCAAGGGTTATAAAGGAGCGAGAGTGGCAGTATCAGCGCTTGTTAGAATTAAAAAGTAATCATTAATAATTAGTGTAAATTAAAAAGGCATAACTTCTCAGGGTTATGCCTTTTGTATTTTTACTCCTTTACTGTTTACACAGTTTTCTTTTTGGTGGACTTTTTTTCTTGTTTCAACGATTCAATAGCCGCTAGTATTTCATGATAAAGAATGAAATGCTTTTCGGCATAAGGAAGGTAGTGAATTTCTGTTTCAATTACCTTTCGTAATCTTTTTTCTTTTGAGCAGGCCCAGAGGGTTAGCAAATTATGAAGTCGATCAGCGAGCTTGATTAGGAAAAATGCTCGTCTGGCATTCTCGAATCGTCGATGGTAAACTTCGTTGCATTTCTCTTTGTCTTTAAAGAGATGACTTGGCTTTGTCAGTGAGTCGACGTATGCTGCAATTTCTTCGCCGTATTCTTTTGTTACGCGTGCTATTGTCCAAGATGGAATATCTTCGACGATATCATGCAGAAGGGCAGCGACAATCAGTTTGTAATTTGTAACCCTCAGATAAAGAATGAGGATAAGAGTAACTGCTCGGATGTGTTCAAAATATCTTTCGTCGCCACTGTCCCGAAATCTGCCGCGAAAAGCGTCTTTTGCATCATTGTAAGCTTTTTCAATAAGCTTATATCTCCAATCAGTCGTTGGAAAAAATGAGGCGATGATTAGAAAAAAAGATTCTCTGCTTCTTGCACCGTTTATAATCATTAGGATTTTTTTAAGCATTTCTTTCCTTCTTATATTGTTTAGTTGTATTGATTGTTGAATGTGCTGTCTACTTTTTGTAGAATATACAATGTTAGCACAATTCGCAAGATATGTCAAGAATGATTTGTCGTGACTATTTATATATTTTATGATATTTTTATGATGTATATAGTTTTAATTTAAGAATAAATATATGGCAACAAGCCAATCAACCATGGATTTTATTCTGGATCAATTAGATCCAGCGGATGACATCAGAACGCGAAAAATGTTTGGTGAGTATGCTTTGTATTGCGACGGAAAGGTGGTTGGTTTTGTTTGCGATGATACTTTGTTTTTGAAAATCACCGAGGCGGGGAAGAAGTTTGTTGGCGATTATTATCAAGAGGGTTGTGCTTGGGAAGGAGCGAAGCCTTCGATGGTGATTGATGGTGATCGGATTGAAGAGCGCGGGTGGTTGCGGGAATTGATTTCGATTACAGCAGCGAGCTTGCCGTATTCGAAGAAATAAATTATTTTTTTGGCAAAATAAAAAAGGCATAACTTCTCAGGGTTATGCCTTGGTTTTTTTCAGGTAAGTGAATTTAAACGTTTTGGTATAAATACAGAACCTTCTGCGCGTATTTTTTTGCGCTTGGGGGTATTTTACCGCGTTCTTTGCCGGCTAATATTTTTCTTAACCGTGTTGGTCCAATATTGTTGGCAATTAGACCAAGCTCAATGCTTCCAAACTCTTTGCACATCTTTCCGAGGTATTCTGTGCCGCCATCAACGTTTTCTTTTGCGTTGAAAGGGTTTTTGACTTCGGTCTCTTCTTGAGTTATCGGATTTAATTGCATTAACCCCTTGGCGCCGTTTTTTGATACGGCGAGAGTGTCCCAATTTGATTCAACGCGAATAACGGCTGCAATCAGTTTTTTGGGCATTTGGTGTTTTTGCGAGGCAGGTCCGATGATTTTGTCATGTTCCCGCATTTTTTTGGCGAACTTTTTGAGATCAAAATCGAAGTTGAGTGGCTCTGCTGTGTCGTGGGTGTTTTCATCCTCACAGACACTTGATTGGTCGATTCGATAATATTCCCGACTGAGGAATTTGTTTTTATCGGAATCAGGTTCTAAGCTTGAGTTGTTTGGGCTTAATTTTGTTTCTTTCGGTGGCTCATTGATAGCAGGTGCTGTTTGCGCCTGTTTTTCTCTATTATGGGCCATAAAAAGAAGCAGTGAACATAAAACTAGACTCGAAATAAGTATCCATCTTTTCATCATCTTTCTCCTTGCGTTTGGAACTTTTTTTGGCTAAAATTTGCGGTTAATTTGTTTAACCGATGTTTTCTTTCACTTACCTGTATTTAATATAGCAGAAAAATACTTTTTTGGCAAGCCATTGTTTCTAAAAGAAAAAACCTCTCTTATTCAGAGAGGTTATGGAGGTCGGGGAGTATAAAGACGGCGTTGCGAGTTGTGTCGCCACGGCGATGGGAAGAGAAAATATTTTCTTCATTTTCTTGGGAATGAAAGGAGCAGTAATCTGGGATGGTAATGTTTTTACGGGAAAATTTCAAGGACAATAATTCTTTGTGTGCCGTGCCTGCCAAATCCAGACAACCATCATTGACGGTGTCGGGAAAATATTGGGCGACATTTTCACTGACAGGGTAATGCATTTGGCAAATGCCCGGCCAGATGATGGCTTTAGTTTTTGCCGGCTCAATTAATTTTTGTGACAGCAGGGATTCTACCGCCAGTGATAAAATGTTTCCTTGCAGACCGCGCCAACCGCAATGGAGCAGGGCGCTCACTTTTTTATTGTGCAAAAGAACAATGGGGCAATCACCGGTAGGAAAGATTAGTAGCGGACGACATTTGTGGAATTTTTTGTGTCGCAAGATAATGCCGTCACCATCAGCCCTGTGGATTACGGGTGTTTCTTTTCTTTTTTTGAGCAGGCTTCTTATGTTTCTTATTCCAGTCTCTACATTTTTTTGCGCCTTGATAATCGTTGTCTCGTTTTTAGGGAATGGAATAAAAATGTCGGAAGCGTGAAAAACTTTACCCAAATTTTTGATGCAGTCTTCGGTTCTGCCTTCGTAATAATAATTACAGTCACCAAAAAAATTCGTAGCAATGCCGCAACGGACGGTTGTTGGAAAAAAGTTATTAAAAAACAAAAAGTGGCCGCTGGCTGAAAAGAAAGTTTCCATGATTGCCTCCTTAGGCTTTTATTTTTCTGTTTATTTTTATTTGTTTATTAAAGCGCAATTAAAGATTAAAGTCAATTTGACTTAGATTGATAAAATATTATATATGAGATATAATAAAGCATATGCCTATTTTTTCAATGATTTTTACAGTTGTTGGTTTGTCTCTTTTTGAGATTATTTCTAGTATTGATAATGCGATTATCAATGCGGAGGTTTTGTCGACGATGTCAGCCAAGGCGCGAAAATGGTTTCTTTTTTGGGGACTGTTGTTTGCGGTTTTTTTGGTGCGCGGACTTTTGCCATGGCTGATTGTCTGGGCGGTAATGCCTGAGCTGGGCATGATTGGTTCTTTGACGGCGACTTTTTCTAGTGATCCGAAGGTGATGGGGGCAATTGAGGCCTCGGCGCCGATTCTTTTGGCTGGCGGCGGAATCTTTTTAGTGTTTTTATTTTTTCATTGGCTGTTTTTGGAGACTAAGAGTTTTGGCTTACGCGGGGAGAAATTTTTTTATGAACAAGGAGTGTGGTTTTATGCTGTAGTGTCTATAATTTTAACCGTTATTGTGTGGTATGGGCTTAAAACGAACACTATGATGGCCTTTGGTGCCGTTGTTGGTTCAACTGCTTTTTTTATTACTCATGGTTTTAAGCAAAATGCTGAAGCTGGTGAGCAGAAATTATTGAGTGGTGCGGGCAATATGTCGGATTGGAGCAAGATTTTATATTTAGAGGTGATTGATACCACTTTTTCGATTGATGGAGTTTTGGGCGCGTTCGCCTTCACATTGGCGGTGCCCTTGATTCTTTTTGGAAATGGTATCGGCGCCTTCGTAGTGCGACAACTAACGATTGGCAATATTGATAGGATTAAGAAGTATGTTTATCTGAAAAATGGCGCGATGTATTCAGTTTTGTTTTTGGGAACGATAATGTTGGTAGATAGTTTTGGGATTCACGTGCCTGGTTGGATATCGCCAACGATTACTATTGGCGTAGTTGCTTTTTTCTTTTGGAAATCGAAAAAAGAAATTGCAGTTTAATCCTAATATTAGATATTTTATAGATAAAATCTAGGTCTTGTGCTTAGGTTTTTTTATTGGTAAAATGTAATCAATTATGAATTATGAATTAAAAATTACGAATATATGAATTTAGCCATTATCACAGTTTTGTTAATAATTTTAATTGCTGGAATCGGAGTAGTAATTTTTTTGTTATTAAAAAATAGTAGTAATGGAAGTGATGATAAAATAACGACCATGTTAGAGCGTTTAACCGGGCTAGGAAATCAGAATAAAGAGTTGCGAGAAACTTTGGATCGGAAGTTGGCAGAAACACATCGGACGACACAAGAACAATATCGCAATACACAGGAGCAATTAGGACAGACGATGAAGACAGTGCATGGGATTAGTGGACAGTCGGCTAAACTTATTTCTGAGGTGACTGAGAAATTAACCAAGTTGGATGAGACGAATAAACAAGTCGTGAATTTTTCTGAGCAATTAAAAAACTTGCAAGACATTTTGAAAAATCCGAAACAACGTGGCGTACTCGGTGAATATTTTTTAGAAGAAACTTTAAAAAATGTTTTACCACCAAATTCCTACCAAATGCAATATCCTTTCAAGGACGGCACGATTGTTGATGCTGTGGTGTTTGTGAAGGACAAAATCATTCCCGTCGATTCGAAATTCAGTTTGGAAAATTACGAAAGAATCTTGACGGCGACCGATCAGGAGACGCGGGAGAAGTTTGAGAAGTTGTTTAAACAAGATTTGAAGATGCGCATCGATGAAACGAGTAAATACGTGAAGCAGGCGGAGAATACGATGGATTTTGCGTTTATGTTTATTCCATCAGAGGCGATTTATTATGATTTACTAGTAAATAAAGTTGGCACGGTGCAGATTAATACACGCGACCTGATTGACTATGCTTTCAAGGATAAGCATGTCATTATCGTGTCGCCAACATCTTTCTTGGCTTATTTGCAGACTGTCCTACAGGGCTTACGGGCCTTACAAATTGAAGAGAGTGCCAAGAGTATTAAGGTGAACGTGGAAAAATTGGGCAAGCATATTAATAGTTATGATGATTTTTTAAAGAAATTAGGTGCGAGTATGAATACGACGGTGAATCATTATAATAATGCCTATAAAGAATTTAAGAAGATTGATAAAGATGTAATTAAGATTGTCGGCGGCGAGTCGGAGATTGAGGCAATGCTATTAGACGGACCAAAGAGTGGTGATTAGTTAAAATATGGATAATCAAGTAGAAAAAAACAATAAAATAAAGGAGGCTATCACGCGCGTGGTTGCCTTTTTTGATGTCTTTGAATTTCCCCCAACTGTGATGGAAATTTGGAAGTTTTGTGATTATCAATGTGGTCTGGACGAGATTTTGACTTTTTTGAATGATGAGGGTGATTTTTTAGAAGAGAAAGACGGATTTTATTTTTTACCAGGGCGCGAAAGCTTGTATGAGCAACGCAGGGAGCGAGGCATTATCGCGAAGAAGAAACAGAAAAAGGCCTTGAAGATAGCGCGCATTTTTAGTTTTATTCCGTGGATTAAAATGATTGCGATTAGCAATGTGATTGGGTCTGATAATATGAAAGAGGAGAGTGATATTGATCTTTTTATAGTCACTGAACATAAGAGGATTTGGATTACGCGCTTTTTTGCCGTTGTTTTGGTGAAGTTATTAGGTTTGCGACCAACCCTAAACAATGTGAGGGATAAAATTTGTTTGAGTTTTTTTGTGACCACGGAAAATTTAAATTTGCAAAAATTGATGATGGCGGATGATGTTTATTTTTATTTTTGGTTGGCGAATTTGTTACCGATTTATTGTCGTGACAACTATTATTATAAATTAATTCAAGCCAATAACTGGTTTTTAGATAAGATGCCGAATTGGTCGGAGGCGGTTACTGAAAATGATTTAATGATTAGACGAGAGAGTTCTGTTTTTTATCGCGACGTGATAGATCTTTTTATTGGTGGCTTGGATATTAATTTGAAGAATTATCAATTAAAAGTAATGTCGCCTGTTTTGAAGGAGTTAATGAATAAAGATACACGCGTAGTGATTAATGACGGCGTGTTAAAATTGATTTCGAATGATAGACGAGAATATTACAAAAATTTATATTTGATAAAACTTAGACAACTAGACAGCGAGATAGCTGGACAACTAAAATAATGGAAAAAATTATGAATAAAATTATTGAAAAACTAATTTACGCGGTCGCTTTTTTCTTGCCCTTGCAAACGCGTTGGATTATTAAGGCAGGGGAGATTAACGGTGGTTATTCGGAGTATAAAACGATGAGCTTGTATGGCATTGATATTTTAATCTTGGTCTTATTGGCGGTGTTTGTGTTTTATAGTTTTAAGAAAGAAAAGACGGTGAAAGTTCCTTTTATGAAAAATGCACTTTTGTCATTGGTGGGTGGCCTGGAGTTTATTGTTTTTATGTCTATCTTTGCGGGTTTTGATAGCCATATCGCCTTATTCTTGTATGGACGTTTTTTGCTGGCGATTGGTTTGTTTTTTGTGTTGGTGAAATTTCCAATTGAAAAAGTTAGGGTAATTTTTTGGTTGGCTATGGGCATCTTTGCGCAAGCCGCTTTAGCGATTTGGCAATTCTTAAGTCAGTCGAGTTTTGCGTATAAGTGGCTGGGCTTAGCTTCACATAATCCTTCTGATGCGGGCGTTTCAGTGGTGGAGGTTTTGGGCGGTGATGGTATTTGGCAAAGATGGCTACGAGCTTATGGTGGACAGGACCATCCGAATATTTTGGGCGGATTGTTGGTGGTAGGAATTTTATTTTTACTTTTTGCGTATATCAAAACTTTGAATAAGGAAGAAAATATTGCTAATAAAATCTTTTTGTTGTTTTCTTTTTTGTATTTTACGTCTCTATTAGCCCTGTTTTTTACTTTTTCGCGTACAGCCTGGCTCGGTCTAGCGCTTGGTGTCGCTACGATGTTGGCTGTAGCCGTGGTTAAGAAGAATTTACTAGTTTACTTGCAAGTTTTAAAAATTATATTATTTTCTGGAATTTTATTTGCGGTTTTCTATTCGCAGTTCGGTCTCTTGGTTGACGATCGCTTGTTCGGTAATACGCGGTTAGAAAATATTTCTTCAAGTGAACGTAGTGGTTTGATTAGCGACTCGATTGGTATTATTAAAGAAAAATGGTTTTTCGGCGTTGGCCTAGGTAATTATACTTTGGCGGAAAAAGCCAAAATACCAGATCAGGTGAACTGGTTTTACCAACCAGTGCATAATTCTTTCTTGTTAGTTTGGGCGGAAGTTGGTTTGTTTGGTTTTATTTTGTTTATCTCTTTATTACAATTTATCTTTGGTGAACTTTTTGAACGAGCAAAAAGGAATCAAGTTGATCTTTATCAAATTGGCATCTTTTTGCCCCTGATTTTCATGATGATGTTTGATCATTGGTGGTGGAGTTTGCATATGGGAGTCATTTTGTTCTGGTTTGCATTGGGAATGTTGCATAAAAATGAAAAGATTGATTAAATTGGATATTTTTCTCGATATTTGGTATAATAAGTATTATTAATCTTTATTATAGTAAATGTTTCTAGCTTATTTTTTATTTCTAACAGTAGTTTTGACCGTGATCCTAGGAACGCACTGGTTTGTTTATTTTTCCGTAATTAGATTTTTTGCGATTGAAAAGCGACGGGGCATTAAGATTCTTTTTTATGTAGGTATCGCCGTTTCTTTTAGTT
This sequence comes from Patescibacteria group bacterium, assembly GCA_018897195.1. NCBI lineage: Bacteria > Patescibacteria group bacterium. The sequence continues at coordinate 45,388 of JAHILH010000005.1, read as the reverse complement.
TTATTTTGGCGTCTTTTTTAGCGCGGGTAGATAGTAGTTGGTTGATTCGTTTATTTTATATTGCTTCTTCTCTATGGTTAGGCTATTTGGTCAATTTTCTCTTGGCTTCGGTTGTTTTGTGGGTATTGAGAGGGCCGCATCGCTTGATAAAATGTCGGGCTGATTTTAGAATAATTAGTATTGTTATTTTTGCCTTCTTTTTCTTGTTTTCTTCCTGGGGAGTATATCATGCCTCGGATGTAAAGGTGAAAAATTTTGATGTTATCCTCAAGGACTTGCCAGCGACGTGGCAGGGCAAGCGGGTGATGCAGGTTTCTGACACGCATTTTGGACAAGTCTATGGTGTGAAGTCGGTGCAACGATTATTGGATTTAGTTAATCAGGAAAAGCCAGACCTGATTGTGATTACCGGTGATTTATTTGATGGTACGGACGGCAACATGGACCAATTGATTAGCCATATCGGACGACTTAAGGCGCCCATGGGAGTTTATTTTACTACTGGTAATCATGATTTTTATGCCGGCGAAGAAAAACTTGATACAGACTTGAAAAAAGTGGGCATCAATCTTTTGTCCAATGGGTTTGTGGATTTGAATGGTGTGCAGTTAGCAGGGATTAATTATGCTTTTCAGTTGGGTGGCATGAGCTACCAAGATCAGATTCATACTTGGCAAAACTATTCGAGCGCTAAGCCGACTATTCTCTTGCACCATGTTCCAGATAAGATTAATGAATTTGCTGATGCTGGCATCGACTTGCTCTTGGCAGGACATACGCATCGTGGTCAATTGTTTCCCTTTGGCTTGATTACGGATTTTATTTTTAAAGGTTTTGATCATGGTTTAAATACTTTTGGTGATTTACAGGTTTACACTTCAAGTGGTGCTGGTACTTGGGGCGCACCAATGCGCACAAGTGCTGACTCAGAAATTCCTATATTTAAATTGAGATGAAAAAACAACTTAAAATAAACGGCCAGTTGGTTGATTATCTGTATAAAAAAAATAAGCGCTCAAGGCGGATGAGGATTTCCTATTGTCAGTCTTCGGGTTTGACCGTGACGGTGCCCTGGTTTGCCAATCGCTGGCTGGCTGAGGGATTTCTTTTAAAGAATTCCGAGTGGGTGGTGGGGGTTATTGAGAAGGCGAAGAATAATCCGTTTGCCAATCTTTTTAAGGACAAGAAGTATCAGGATTACAAAGAGCAGGCGCGAGGGTTTATTACTGAGAGATTGACCCACTACAATGGTTTATTGAAATTGCCCTATGAAAAAGTTTTTATCAAGAATCAAAAAAAGGTGTGGGGGAGTTGTAGCTCGAAGCGGAATTTGAATTTTAATTATAAATTACTTTTTTTAGAAAAGGATTTAGCGGATTACGTTGTGGTGCACGAGCTTTGCCATTTGCGCGAGATGAACCATTCGAAAAAATTTTGGGATTTAGTTGGTAGTATTTTGCCGGACTATAATGAGAGACGAGGAGAGCTTAAGAAAATTTTATTTTAGATAATTAAAAATTAGCAATATAGTTCCCTCTCCTGGATAGGAGAGGGGCAGGGTGAGGTAGATTTTCGGTGACGGCTCCCTCACCCCAACCCTCTCCCGGCGGGGCGAGGGAGTCAATAAAATTGTATGAAAATTATAAGCAAAGACAACGAAAAAATTAAGCACTTGAAAAAACTTAATCAAAAAAAACATCGCGAAGAAGCGGGGGAGTTTGTAGTGGAGAATTTGAAAATTATTAGCGATGCTTTGAAGTCGGGGATTGTTTTCGAGTCTTTATTTGTGACTGAAACTTTTTTGAAAAGCGAGTCGGAAAGATTACCTGACATTTTAAAACGAGCAGGTGATTATTTTGTGATCAATGAGCAAATAAATAAAGCTTTTTCTAGTCTAGAGACGCCGTCTGGTATTTGTGCAGTGTATAAAATAAAAAAGCGCGACCTCGATTTTAGTGATAAAATTGTCTATTTGAATAATATCAGCGACCCGGGTAATTTAGGCACAATCTTGCGTTCAGCCTTAGCCTTTGGTTTTAAAAATGTTGTCTTAGATGAGCATTGCGTTGATCTTTATAATCCTAAAACTATCCAAGCATCCAAGGATGCGATTTTTAAATTGAATATTGATATTGATAAAGACTTAGAAATTTTGAAAAAAATAAAACCGAGGATGCCGATAATCTCAACTAGAATGGAAGACGCTCGGGATGTACGCGATTTTAAGGCCTACAATAAGTATTGTTTAGTGCTTGGCAGTGAAGCTCATGGAGTTAGTTCGTCTATCCAGGTGTTGACTGATGAGTTTGTTAAAATAAATATTTCTCCAGATATGGAATCGTTGAACGTTGCCGTGGCTAGCGGTATTTTATTTTTTTCTTTAGCATAAATATTTATTATTAATTGATAATTTTACATGATTACACAAGGATTAAGCACTGAGGCGGTTTTGGAAAAGCAAAAACAATTTGGTAAAAATGAAATTAAGCGGACAAAGAAGGCAAACACGTGGAAAATTTTTTTATCACAATTTACATCGCCATTAATCATTCTTCTTGTCTTGGCGGCCTCCATTTCTTTTTTTATTGGTTATCTACCTGGACAAACTTCCAATCTCTTTGATACGGTCTTAATTTTAATAATAGTTTTAATAACCGGTCTATCCGGTTTTTTTCAGGAATATAAGGCTGAAAGGTCAATTGAGGCTTTGCAGTATTACTCTATTCCAAATGTTCAGGTTGTTCGTGACGGACATGTTGCGGAAGTATCAGTTATCAACTTGGTGGTTGGTGACATTGTTTTGTTAGAGGCGGGTGATATTGTGCCAGCCGACGCGCTTATCTTGGAGTCGTACAATTTAAAGATTGATGAATCGATACTGACGGGTGAATCTGAAGTAGTAGAGAGAAAAAATAATGAGGAAATATTCATGGACACCTCGATTCATGTGGGAAATGCCAAAATTGAGATTTTGAAAATAGGCATGCAAACAAAAATCGGTCAGATTGCGAACGCCTTGCAATCAATTGAGGAGCGTAAAAGTTTATTTGAAGAAGAGATTGAGAATTTTAGTAAAAAAATATTTTGGGCATCTGGGGCAATTACTGTTATTGTTTTTATTTTTACCTATTTAAAATATGATTTATATACTTCTTTGCTAACGGCAATCTCTTTGGCAGTCGCCGCGATTCCAGAGGGATTGCCAGCAGTCGTCGTGCTCGCTTTGGCCGTGGGCGCCAATTCAATGTATAAAAATAATGCCCTCATTAGAAAGTTGAGTGTGGTTGAGTCAATTGGAGCGATTGATATTATCTGTTCAGATAAAACTGGCACAATAACCAAGAATGAAATGTCGGTCAGTTTTTTGTATTTAAACAATAAAGTTTTTGGCGTTGATGCGGTGGAGTTGGATGAGAATGAAAAAATAGAAACAGCCCCTTTGTTGGAGTGCGGTGTTATTTGTAATAATGTAAAAGTGGAAGGCCATCCTGAGGGGAAGAAAAAATATCTTGGTGAACAGACAGAGATTGGCTTAATGAAGATTGGTGAACGCTTTGGTTTTTTAAAAGATGAGATTGAAAAAAAATACAAAAGACTTGATGAAGCGTCTTTTAGTTCTGAGCGAAAAATGATGAGCGTGATTGTTCAGGATGTTGCGGATGGTTTAAAGATGTACTCCAAGGGGGCGCCAGAAATACTGTTAGCAAAATGCAATCGCATTATGCTTAACGGTAAGGTTGAAAAAATTAATGAACAAGATCATGAGAATATCTTGGCACAAAATAAAGTTTTTTCAACGAGTGCCTTGCGTGTCTTGGGGTTCGCTTATAAAGACTTGGAGAATATAACCAGTGATGAAAATGATTTGATTTGGATAGGCTTGCAGGCCATGGCTGATCCGCCTCACCCGGAGACAGCGCAAGTTATCAGTGATTGCAAGACGGCGGGCATTCGCGTGATTATGATTACTGGCGATAATGCAACAACAGCTAAAGCTGTAGCGGATTTGATTGGATTGGACAGTGCGGGTGTTGTCGAAGGTTGGGAGATCGAAAAAATGACTACAGGGGCATTGGAAAAAAAACTTAGCGATGGTGTTAATGTTTTTGCACGCACAACTCCTTTTCATAAGCTAAAAATATTAGATATTTTGCAAAAAAAATATCGTGTTGCCATGACTGGTGACGGCGTGAACGACTCCTTGGCTTTAAAAAAAGCTGACGTTGGTATTGCTATGGGTGTTAAAGGTTCGGCAGTAGCCAAAGAGTCGAGTGACATCATCTTGTTAGATGATAATTTTTCAACAATTGTTGTGGCGGTGCGTGAGGGTAGAAGAATTTTTGACAACATTCGAAAGTTTATAAATTATTTATTAGTTTCCAACTTTGCTGAAATCTCGGTGATTTTTTTATCGACACTTTTGTTTACCTTAGAGGAGCCGATTTTGTTTCCAGTGCAGATTTTGTGGATCAATCTTCTTACTGATGGCTTGCCGGCTCTGGCGCTTGGCGTTGATCCGGCCGGACCGGCGGTGATGCGTAAGAAGCCTCGTAAAAATGGCGAACCAATTATAAATAAACAATTGAGTTTGATGATTGTTTCAATTGGGATAATGAAAACAATTATTTTGTTGGCGACCTTTGTGTTAATTTTGCCACATGGCGAAAATGTGGCCAGGGCTGCCTTGTTTACTGGCTTTATTCTGCATGAATTCGTGAGAATCGCAAGTATTAGGCGCTTTGAGGGTTTAAGTTGGATGTCTAATCCGTGGCTGTTGAGCGCTTTAACTTTTTCTGTATTACTGCAATTGATGATTTTATATACACCGCTAAATTCATTTTTTCACGTTACCAGTCTTGGGATCTATGAATGGATAATACTTTTGGGTGGCGTGCTAGTCGGGTACTTGTTGGCAATTTTTCTGACAAAAATAATTATCAAGAAACGGTAGACGATTTCTTTACGACTTTGCGCGCGTGTCGCATTGTGTGTGGACAGATGATTTGAATTATTATTTGTTTTTTGGTAGAATATATAGAGTATGAATGACTTGTTGAAAAAAAATAAAAAGGCGCTTGTAATTGTAGCGCATCCCGACGACGAGACGATTTGGATGGGGGGCACGATAGCGAGATACAAGACTTTGCGATGGACCATATTTGCACTCTGTCGTGCGAGTGATGCGGACCGCGCACCAAAGTTTGCGCGTGTGTGTGAGTATCTCGGTGCCAAGAGTATCATGACAGATCTGGACGACGTTGACGAGTTGACTCTTGATGAAGCGACGGAAGAAGCAGAGAAGTTACTGCGCAAGAAATTAAAAAATAAAAAATTTCAATATGTCTTTACTCATAATGAAAACGGTGAGTATGGCCATAGCCGACACATTGCAGTTCATCGGGCAGTAAATAAGTTGCTAGAGGAAGGATTTTTACAGCCAGAAAAGATTTTTTATTTTAATTATCAAAAGAAGGACAAGACGCTAGATTACTCAGAAATTATTTTAGACAAGGAAGGTGGCAAGGTGGTTGAATTGTCCGATGAAGAATATCAGGCGAAACGTGATATTGTATCCATGATTTACGGATTTGCGCCGGATGGCCCAGATATTAATTATTGCACCAATCCAGAAGGCTTTATTGTTAAAAATTAAATATATTTATTCGTAAATTTGTAATAGATTTGTAAATTCACAGGAGGGAAGACAAACTATCAGCAAAAAAAATTCTATGAAAGTTGCAGTTTTACATGCTTATCCGCCAGAACCGGATGGACTTAGCATCCAGGGTAATTTATTATACAGAGGAATGAAAGAGAATGGTGTTGATGTAATGCCTTCTCATTATTCACCAAGCTTCCAAAAGCAATGGATGTTCAACGCTTATCAACCTGATGTTTCTATCGGTATTGGTTGTTGGACTTATGCCAAGGATATTATTTTTTCACCACAAAATAACGGATCAATTCCTGTGCCGTGGTTAGTGGCGAATGGCTGGGTGGCAAATTATCACAAGGCTATCAGTGATTTGCCTTTGGTTTTTACGACTAGTAATTGGGTGACTGATACTTATAAACGTGACGGCGTGGATACAAAGAATTTTGTCACTTTGCCAATTGGTTTTGATCCAGAAGAAGTGAAGCCTTTTGCCGGTGATCCAAAAGTGGCCAAGATCCGTGAGATGTTGGGCGTACAACCACACGAGAAGATGATTTTGACAATCGGTGGCGATGTAACAAGTAAAGGCGCACAAGAAATGTTCAGAGCTTTAGTTAAAATTGATAAAGAATTTAAGGACTGGAAATATGTGCTTAAACACTGGGAGAGTGAATCTTCTGAGGTGCATTGCCAAGAAGAAGAAGCCTTAATCGAGGAATTAGGCCTAGATCGAGATAAAATTGTTTATCTTTCCGGTGCCTTCTCTCACGATTTCATTCCATATTTATTGTCCGCCTGCGATATCTACGCAGCACCGTCCAGATTGGAAGGTTTCGGTATGATTCAGATGGAAGCGGAAGCATGTGGTAAGCCAGTTATTTCCATCAATGTTGGTGGACCAGTGGACACAGTTGTTCATGGCAAAACCGGTTTCTTGGCTGAGGTCGGCGAGACAGTCACATTGACCGAAGAATGGGCCTGGGAACACATGGGTTTTGATGTTGATCACAAGATTAAGTTTGATGAGCCAAAAGTCTTCGCTTATCGTGCTAATATCGATGAGTTGGCAAAATATACTTTAATGTTATTGACTGACGATAAATTGCGCGAAGAAATGGGCCGCAATGCTCGTCAATTCACGATGGATAATTTTCAATATCGTGATGTAGCGCGAAAAGCGTATCAGTTGTTGCAGGAGAAGTTGGGGAAAGAATAGAATAATAACTGAGATTTTAAAAAAGAGCAGATTTAATTCTGCTCTTTTTATTATTCCAAGAAGTTTGTGCTATGTCTCCATCGCCCCAGCGGGAGAGGGTCGGGGTGAGGGGGTGTTGGAAGATGGTATGATGTAATAATTTTGTTTTATACACAGAAAACTACCTCACCCTGACCCTCTCCTGGCAAGGAGAGGGAACTGTTATGGTCTCTTTGTTATTTATTCCAAATGAATTTTATTTTTCCAGTCCTCAATTTTTTCCTTTAAGTCTGGCAAATCTTTTAATTCTGGATTTTCATCTATAAGTTTAGCTGCCTCATTCTGGGCAATCTCTATTAATTCGTGATCAAATAAATTGGCAATCTTAAATTCTGGAAAACCTTTTTGATTAGTGCCGTATACTTCACCAGGACCGCGTTGTTTGAGATCGATTTTGGCGAGTGTAAAACCGTCATGGTGCTTCTCCATAGCTTGTAATCTTTCTTTGGTCTTTGGCGAGTCGCTGTCGCTGAATAGGAAGCAATATGATTGGTGCGCACCTCGACCGACACGGCCGCGGAATTGGTGTAGTTGGGCAAGGCCGAAGCGGTCGGCGCCCTCAATCATCATAATGGTGGCATTGGGCACGTCGACACCGACTTCAATGACGGAGGTGGAGACGAGAATTTTGGTTTTGTTGGCGACAAAATCTTGCATGATTTGCTCTTTTTCTTCAGATTTTAGTTTGCCATGCAAGAGCGCGATTTCGAGGTCGGGAAATATCACTTCGTTTAATTTTTTAAATTCTTCGGTCACTGATTTAACACCCATTTTATCCGATGGATCAATGAGGGGGCAGACGACAAAAACCTGGCGACCGTCGTTGACTTGTTTGTAAATAAATTTATAAGCATCAGTGCGATTTTGTTCTGAGACGAGACTTGTGATAATTTTTTTACGGTTTTTTGGTAGTTCATTGATAATGGAAATATCGAGTTCACCGTATAGAACCAATGCTAGCGAGCGGGGAATTGGGGTTGCTGTCATTGAGAGTAGATGTGGAGACAGCGATTGTGCTTGTGGTGACAACCTCACCCCGACCTTTATGCCAGGCACAGCACAGGTGCTCTCCTGGCCAGGAGAGGGAGCATTATTGTTTGCTTTGGCGAGTAATTTTTTGCGTTGTTCAACGCCGAAACGATGTTGTTCGTCGATAATCGCTAGACCTAAGTTGTGACACTTGAAATCTTCTTGAATCAAGGCGTGGGTACCGATGATAATATCTGCTTCGCCGTTTTTGATTATTTCCAATAATTTATTCTTAGACAACTTACCCAGGACTGTATTAATTTTCTTCTCGGTGCGCGTAAACAGAGCAATGCGCAGCTTGGAATTACTCAAAGTTTTGCAAATAGAATTATAATGTTGTCCAGCCAAAATTTCAGTCGGCACCATAATGAGCGACTGGTATTTATTCAAAGCGACATTGAACATTGCCACGACAGCGGTGATTGTCTTGCCGCTACCAACATCACCTTCAAGCAAGCGTGACATTGGTTTATCTTTTTGCATATCCATAAGGATCTGCCAAGCGGATTTTTTCTGCGCATCAGTTAGTTCAAAGGGTAGTGATTTTACAAATTCCTTAGTTTCCCCCTCTTTAAATTCAATGACTGGCGCATTATTAAAAGTAATTTCTTTTTTAAGAAGTTGTGATTGTAATTGGGTTAAAAATAATTCATCAAAACTCAAACGACGTTTTGCGTCTGCTAACATTTTTTCAGTTTTAGGGAAATGTAAATTTTTTAAGGCATCATCAATGCTGATAAAATTGTTTCGCTTGATAATATTAATTGGAATCCACTCGGGAACAAGATAAACCGCCGGCAAGGCTTGTTTGATTAAATAGCGTATTTGTTTCTGGGTAATATTGGCGGTGAGGTGGTAGTTAGGCACTAGGCCTTGGGTGTTCGTAGTTTGCTGAGTATTTATTTTCTCATAGCTCGGGGATTTGAGTGTGAGATTATTTAAGTCACCGTCTACTTTGCCAGACAATGACACGCGGTCGCCATTATGCAAAGTCTTGGCAATAAAAGGTTGATTGAACCAAATTACCTTAATCGTATCTGTCCCGTCATTAACCAAGGCTTCAGTAATATTCATCTTGGTGCGTAGACTTTTTTTATTTTGAATCAAATCAATTTCACCAACGATATTAACGACCGTATTCGGTTGCAAATCTTTAATAGTAACGACCTCACTAAAATCGTCATAACGAAATGGGAAGTAAAACAAAAGATCTTGGATTGTTTCCAGGCCAATATTTTTAAGTCTTTTGGCGGTAGTTGCGCCAACCTTGCTAAGGTTTTCAATTTTGGTATCAAGAGTAAGCATGCTTATATTTTAACATATTGAAATAAAAAAGCGAGATTTTAAAAAAAAGACCGTTGCAGTGTGACGTGCAACGGTATCGTAATGATTGGGATATTGTTATGAGAGTTCCTTGATATACATTCTTGCAACAGTCATGAGGTCATTCACAGTTTTTTTCGCCTCTTTTAAATTATCTTTATGTTCTGTAACAATTTTATTATCACATATTTTGTAATAGTCAATTGCACCAATACTTTTTTCCATATGGATATCAATTTGCATTTCGGAGGCTAGAACGTGGCACAGCGAACGTAATTTTAGACAATTAACAACTGTGATATTGTCTGCCCTGAGAAAGTTTCCGTCTTTGATAATTGCAATGAGTTTTTTTAAAAGATCGATATCCATGGTGCTCCTCCTGGTGTAATTTTATGGGTTGATATTTTATATAGATTAGCATAATTTTTGATTTTGTCAATTTTTGAAATTATTAATAATATTTTTAATATTAGCCAAGTTGTGTATATTGCATTTTTCAAACATAGAGCGTATATTATAGCTATATGACTGATAAATTAAACAAAAAACCCCTGGCTGATCGAATGCGACCACTAACTTTGGACAATTTTTTTGGCCAAGCTAAGGTAATTGGTGAAGGGACCATCTTGCGACAGGCGATTATGGCGGATAAGTTGCCGTCTCTTGTCTTTTGGGGACCACCTGGGACTGGGAAGACCACCTTGGCTTTTATTGTAGCTAAGCAGACCAACTCCGAGTTTTTACGTTTGAGCGCTGTCACGAGCGGTATGAAGGAGTTGCGTGAGGTGGTGCGGGAGGCGAAGTCGAATGAGATTGAGGGAAAAAAGACAATTCTGTTTGTGGACGAGATTCATCGTTGGAATAAGTCGCAACAAGATGCACTGTTGCCACATATTGAAAATGGTTTGATTATTTTGATTGGTGCAACAACTGAAAATCCTAGTTTTGAAATCCGAAACGCGCTATTGAGCCGTTGTCGGGTTTTTGTTTTGGAGACTTTGCACAAGGATGAGATTTTGAAAATAATTGATAAGGCGATAGGTGACAAGGAAAATGGTTTGGGTGAATTGAAGATTGAGATTGAGCCGGAAGCGCGTGAGGCTTTGGCGCAGATGAGTAATGGTGATGCGCGTACGGCTTTAAATATTTTGGAGTTTGCTAGTTCGATTAGTGAGAAAATTAGCTTAGTAACGATTAAACAAGCGTTTCAGAAAACCCACTTGTTGTATGATAAGAACGGGGAAGAACATTACAATATTATTTCCGCTCTCCATAAGTCTATGCGCGGTTCCGATGAGAACGCGGCGCTCTATTGGTTGGCAAGAATGTTAGAAGCTGGTGAAGAGCCGCTCTATCTCGCACGACGCCTTGTTCGCTTCGCATCAGAAGATATCGGATTAGCTAATTCACGAGCTCTAGAGCAAGCCGTTGCCACTTACAACGCTTGTCACTTCATGGGAATGCCTGAGTGCAATGTCGTTCTCGCCCAAGCGGTTGTTTATATGTCTAAATGTGCTAAGTCAAATAGTCTCTACACCGGCTACAAAAAAGCTGCCGACGATGTTCGTAATCACGGCGCCTTGCCCGTGCCGATGCACATCCGCAATGCCCCGACAAAATTAATGCAGGAGCTAGGTTATGGTAAAGATTATAAATATTCGCCAGATCATAATTATAGTGAGAAGCAAGAGTATTTGCCGGATGAATTGAGGGGGCGGAAATACTTATAAATTTATTTATGAATATAATTACAGAAATTAAAAATTTTGTTGAGGCTGAATGTTTGAAGCCGAGTAGTAAATATGGCTACGAACCGTTCCCGCACCACTTTGTGCCCGTTGTTCAGTATGCCGGCAGATTGGCTGATGAACTTGGCGGGGATAAGGAGGTGATTTTGATTGCTGCTTGGTTGCATGATATCGGGTCTATTATCTATGGACGAGATGACCACCATATTACCGGAGCGAAGGTTGCTGAAGAAAAATTAACCGAGCTAGGATATCCCGCTGAAAAGATAGCATTGATAAAAAAGTGTATTCTAAATCATCGTGGCTCTCAACATAATACTTGCGATAGTGTCGAGGAAAAGATAATAGCGGAAGCGGATGTCTTGAGTAGTTTTGAAAATCTAGCCGGCATCTTTAAGGCCGCTTTTGTTTACGAAAATTTAACTCAATCTGAGGCGAAGGAGTCGGTGCGAACTAAATTGGAAAACAAATGGCAGCAGTTGCATTTTGATAAGAGTAAGGAAATTATTAAACCGAAATATGAGGCGATGATGTTGTTGTTGAAATAAAAAAGCACAAAATGCAAGAAGCGAATCGCAGCAGCGACTCACTCTTTGCATTTTGTGCTTTGTGCTTTCGTTAGGAATCGAACCTAAGTCCTGGGAACCGCAATCCCATGTTCTATCCACTGAACTACGAAAGCTATTCGTTTTGTAAAAAAATCCGCAACGTAGCGGAGTTTTTTACAAGTGCGGAGGAGGAGAGATTCGAACTCTCGGAACCCGTGAAGGTTCAACAGTTTTCAAGACTGTCCTATTAAACCGCTCTAGCACCCCTCCGAAATTAATTTTGATTTTTATTTTTTTCTGCGGAGAAAGAGGGATTTGAACCCTCGGTACGGGATAAACCCGTACGACGGATTAGCAATCCGTTGCTTTAAGCCACTCAGCCATCTCTCCAAAAAACTTTGCAATAAAAAAAATAACTAGATATATAGATTATTGCATATCTAGACTGCTTCTATTTATACACCTATTTACGAGATATATAAATATTGCTATAATAAATATATAAAATATTCAGAAAAAAGTCAAATATTTAAAAATATTTAAAAAAATGGAAAATAATGAAAAAAAAGAGGAGGTGATTTCTTGGCATGTGCCTGAATATATTGCCTATGAACGATCTCAAAATTGGTATATCATTGCCGGTTTGGTGGCTTTAGGTTTTCTGGTTTTTTCTTTTTTAACTCACGACTTTCTTTTTGCCGTAATTGTCATTATTGCAGTCTTGCTATATGTCTTAAATCATGGTCAGGAGCCGATGATGATAAATATAACTTTGACCGATGAAGGCGTGATCGTGGGGCGAAAATTCTATGACTATGATGAATTAAAGAATTTTTCAGTTCTCTATAAGCCGAAGCAGGAAGTGCGAAATCTGTATTTTGAGTTCAAAAGTGGCATAAAACATCGAATTTCTGTACAATTAGACGGAATGGACCCAATTGCAATACGCGAATATTTGTTAAGATATTTGCACGAGGATTTAGAAAGAACTGATTTGCCCTTGTCTGAGGGATTGGCGCGCTTGTTAAAATTGTAATTTTAAATAAAAAAAGAAATTAGCAATAATTTCTTTTTTTTATTTGCTAAAAACGACCTTTTCTGGTCGTATTTTTTTATTTAATATTAGCAATTAAGACTCAGTTTTGTGGGATAGCTATTGACATTTTTCTCTGGGTGTGATATATTACTTTATTAATCAAAAAAAGGATGGAAGGCCATTTTGAGTGGGTTAGGCACGACAAGCATGGGGATTTAATGTTAGGGTTTTATGGGCCAATTGAAGTAAGTAAGATAAAAATTATTTACTGCAATTGGCTCGGGAATACCTAGCAGAAATTTCTTGCCTGCCCACTTAAGTTGGTCTTTTTTTTAACTAAGAATTAATACTAATAAATTGGAGGTGTCGGCAATGACTATAAATTCCGAAGAGCATCGAGAGCAAACAAGAAAGCTTGAACGCGACATTCTTGAGCTTCTTAAACACTTTGAAAAAGAAAATAAATTTAGTATCGATGCGATTAATATCAGGCATAAAACCGCGGATGGAAAACGAGTTACTGTTTCGTTGAATATTAAGTGCGTGAGGAATCAGTCATGATTCAAAAAAGCAAAACCCAATCAGTGAGAGTGATTGGGTTTTTTATTTTGCTAAATTTTATTTTTTTATAGTCGTTTCAGTTGAAGTGGCCTTGTTTTTGTTGGTATCAATGCCAACTAAGCAAACTTCCTGCCATGGAACGTAGTGTGAGCGGAAACGCGTGTTCTTGACCACTGGCTCAGTAGAAGTGCCTAGGAGGGGATAGGTGACTTTATAGTCGAAATAGGCGTCAGCGCCATTGTGGGCGTGTTCTGTGCACTTTTTCTCTCCGGGCCCAAGGTCGGCCGTTTCGATTATTTTAGTTGGTGCCGGTTTGACGATGTTGTAGATTGTGGGGTAGGTGGAAGTAGCGATACGACCATCTTTTGTGCCCCAGAAATCAAAATATAAATCATAGCCTTCCATTCTTGATAAAATTAAGATGTGATTATTGGTGTCGTTTTGAAATCGGTAATCTGGCCAAGGGTCATAGATTGTTGCATCAGTGCCGGCTGGTTCGTAATAGGAGACACGATAGGAGTGATTACGGCGTGCAGTGACCGGTAGCCCAGTATCAACGGTGCCTCGAAAGATTGTGGTGCCGACTTGGCAAAGACCGCCGCCATATTCTGGAACGGTTTTGTTGTCTTTGATAACCAACTCTGGTAAATAGCCAGAGTCTTTGTCTATCTTACCAAGTGTGGCAATGAGGGAGAATTCTTCGTCTGGTTTGATAATGGTGCCGTTGACAGCATTGGCCCCAGTCTTGATGTTGTGAATTCTATTTTTGGGTGAACCGGTAAATTTTGAATGACCAGTGCCGAGTAATTCCTTGATGCCAAGATTTTCAATTTCGACAGCTGATAGGGATTTTTTTATTTCAGTGATAACTTCAAGCTCTTTGTTTTCTTCGTCGCTGTTTAAAAAGAATTCAATCTTTTTGGCTGTTGCCTCAATATCAAGAGCGATACCTTCTTGTCCGGTTTGAAATTCAGATACTTTGCCATTTTCGATATTGAATTTGGGATCAATTGCTTCTTTGTCTATTTTTGAAGCGATGGTTGTTTTGAGATAATCTTTAATTTTGTCGGAGTTTAGGCCTATGAAGACTTTTTTTTCTTTTGCTTCTTGGTCAAGTTTTAGTTGCAGCCAGGCTAAAACATCGTCTGCGTCCAATGTCCATTTTTTGATATTGTATTTTAAAGTAATAGGCACTTTGCTGTAAAATTTTTGCGCCATCGTCTCAATGTTTAGGACATCAGTTTTGTTTATTTGCGGGTAGTTAATTTCAGCACTAAGCTCAATTGGTTCTTGGTTGAGAGTGTTTAGTCTATCGCGTAGAGTGGTTTTAGCTTGGGCAATGTTGATAATTTGCCCATAAGTCTCATCCTTGATATCGAAAGTAACGGTTTTATCATTTTTGTTTAATTTATAAATAAGCTCAGCGTTCTTAGCCGGTGTTTCGAATCTTTTGAAATTGTCATTTAGGAATTTTTCAACTTCTTGCTCATAAATAGTGTAGTCCATGGCAATTTGGTATTTATAACTCAGGGCGGTAATTTTTTCTAAGAGATTGTTATAAAATTTCCCGTTACGGCCATAGTTAATTGCCGAGTTAACAGTCTTTTCCGTGTCAAAATAAATAATTTGATAAGCTAAATCGCCCTCTATTGAGGAGATGAGGGGATAAAGCGGGGCGTTGTCGGTACGGTAATAGAAAACAATACCATCTTGATTTATCTGATCAATTTTTTGATTAATTAAAGCCGCAGCATCATTTTTTGATAAGCCGCTAAGATTAGTGGTGCCCAAAAAAACACCGGGATAAATTCGGTTTTGATATTTTTTTTCAAAAACAGAATAGGTTGTTAAAACAGCCACAATGATTGTAAAAAAAATGACAGAGAGAACGCTCAGCCATTTATAGTGGTGTTTATATTTTTCGTGAAATAGGAACATGTTGCGAATTTTGTCCGCCGCGGCGGATTGAATTTTGAATAAATATTTCAAAATTTCGTTTTATTCTGTAGGATTTAAAATTTCATTTAAAATAGTTTTGGCCAATTCTTTATTTCTGATGGTTTTTTCGTTTTCAGTTTGAATGGTAAATAACAAAACATCGCCCTCTTTGATATTCTCGGGTAATTTTTTGGTTGGCCAAATTATGGTTTTGTTATCGCTGGTTTTGAGTACAGCCTTGTCGTCTTCAAAACGATCAATTGTAATTTTTTCTTCCATATTATTAGTTTCCTTTAACTCTGATTGAAATTTCTTTAGCGGGTTTTGCTTTTGGCAGGACAACGGTTAGAACGCCGTTTTCCAATGATGCGTCGATTTTCTCAGCTTGAATCTCCACTGGCAAAATAATTGAACGGGAAAAAGCACCCCAATAACATTCACGGAATAGGTAATCGCCATCTTTGACTTCGTTGCCCATTTCTCGCTTGCCTCGAATGGTTAACATGTCATTATTGATTGCAATATCGATATCAGCTGGTTTAACACCGGCGATGGTTGATTTGATAATAATTTCTTTTGGAGTTTGATAAACATCAATAGATAGTTGTCCTTCTTCGGCGTCATTGAGCCAATTGTCATTTTCACTCTCCATTTCGATATCGTCATCTTCGTAAATTTCTTCTAGTGCATTATTTCTATTTGAGAATTTCTTTAAAAAATTTTTCATATTTTTTACTAGGTTAATAGTTTATAAAGTTATTAATATTATAATAGTATTTAAGATATAAATCAAGCACTGGACTTGGTGTTTACTTTTTTAATAAATATGTTAAATTAATTAAACGGACGACTAGCTTTGTTGCTTGTCAGCACGAGGATGACCTGCCTTGGGCGATGAGGGCGGTGGTTTAAGGTTATAATATAATAAGGACGCGTAGCTCAGTTGGTTAGAGTGCTACATTGACATTGTAGAGGTCGGAGGTTCGAGCCCCCCCGCGTCCACCAACATATTTTTTGCCAATATTAACTGAGGGAAATTGCTAATATTGACTTTTTGTGAAAATTGTGTAATATCTATTTTAGATGCAATAAGATCTTAATTTGATTTTATTGTGTTTTTTTGTTCTTTGGAAAAATGGTGATCATGGACGACGTCTGTGGTTATTTTCTGAATGTTCATTATAAAAGGGGAGATTTCTAATGGACGATATGCTAAGACTCGTAGATGAGTGCCATGCCGTAATTCTTCAGGCCAAAAAGAAGGTTAATGAGGAAGCTGAAAAAAATAAAAATGGTCCTTGTTTGGCTGATGTTTTGCAGCCACATGTAACGACAATAATGTCTTATTGTAAAAAGATTAATCCCAAGGACGCAGTTCTTGCCTTGTATCCCTTTATTGATTTCAATGATGAGGGTTGGTTGGAAAAAGCGTTTGCTAGTTGTCAATCTTACAAGTGGGAACATGTTCGGCATTGTTATTTGATTCGTTCTGATCGAACTTTTCTGACGACCAGGATTAAGGACATTGAGCGCAACATGGATTTTTTGGCGTTTTGTCTTGGTACGCTTTATCTTCTGTATAAAAAGGAGAAAGAGTTGGATTATGTCGAGATAACAAATTAATTTCTTTTAAAAACAAACAAAGCTATTCGCTGTAACGAATAGCTTTTTTATTTTTCGCTCAAGGCAGACCCGCCTCGGACTGGATAATTCATAGTTGAATTTATATTGCCCAATCGTCAATTTTGTCTAATTCTGAGTTTTTAATACCTAAGCCTTTTTCGCGCATAATGCGAAAGGCATCCTTGGGACGACCAAGGTAGTAGGCTTTTTTGTCTACTGGGTAGATGTAATAAGCTCGGCCATCATCCTCGACATCAATGAGAATTTTACCCAGAACTTTTGCGGGAAAGGTTTTGTAGTTTTTTATGTAGGCGTGATTGACGCCAAGGCCAAGTTTGCGCATGAGATTGAAAGCATCTTCGGGACGTCCGAGGAAGTAGCGACGGTTGTCGGTAGGGTAGACATACCAAGCCTCACCGTTTTTTTCCACTTGTAAGAGGATTTTGCCAGACATTTTTTTTGTCAAAGATGCAGCAGATTTCAAGGCACTGGAATTGCCAAAGGTTATAAAACTTTGAAATTTTTCTTTTAAAATGTTGTCAGCAATTCCATCGGCGGTTAAAATTTTGGCAGTAGTGGTGGCGATTGTCAAATCAGTCTTTCCGGATTTTAAAGGTGTAAAGGTGATAGTAAAAATTTGGCCAGCTGTGTCTTTGTATTTAGTCGGGGAGCCGCCACCAAATTCAATTGTGCCACTGGCGTTAGAAAATTTTGGCTCTGTAGGCCAAAGAGTAAAAATTGATGGTTTTTTATTGATGCTTTTAATTTTTAAAAATTTCGGATCAAATTTGATTATCCCTTCAGCAGCGTTGATGCCAGCATTGCCGCCGCTGTTGATAATTAAGCGGGTGATTATATCCTTGCCAGCCGGATAAACTCCATACCCAGATGATAAAAAAATGCGTGCCTCCTTGGCGGAAACTTTTACAAGTGGTGCGAGAATAAGAGCGGTGACTAATAAAATTTTGAAGATTTTTTGTTGAGTTTTCATGTTATTATTTTAGCAAAGATTTTTGGAAATTGAAAGAATGTCGGTTGTTAGAAAATAATTGACATAATATGACAAATATTATAATGTTATTTTTTAGTTCTTTAATATTCGTATTTATCATAAAATATAAGACTGAGGGAATTCCCGTAAGATTCATTAGAAAAAGGAGGATGTCATGCATGGTCAAAACATTGGTTTTTCAAGTGAAGTTTCCCTGGATTCGGTTCAATGCCTATTGAAAATGTTGCAAAAGAAGAGAGGGGGGGGGGGCAAATGGTATGGATTGATTCGCCTGGCGGAAGTTTTGAATTTTTCTCAACCTTGGCTCCATTTCTTTTGCAACACAGCTTTACCTCAGTTTGTCGTGATGTTCGATCGGCGGCGGTGATTCTTTTTTTGTTGGGAAAAAAGCGTTTAGTTCTTCCTGATGGCGTTTTTTTCTTTCATGAGGTAAGAGCCATTAGCAATGACGGTCATGAAATAACTATTTGTGATTTAGACGCAGCTATTGATTGGGAGAATGAGCGTTTAAGGTCTTTGCGTCGCGAGTGGCTTGAGGAGGAACGCATTAGAATGCGTAATGCTCAGAATTGGATGCTGGCATTCATTTCGGAACAATCAGGTATATCCCGGTCAACATTTTTAAGTCTGATGCGGGCGGAGGCAACCTTGTCAGCTCGTGAAGCGGTTCATTATGGCCTGGCTCATCGAATTGTGTCAGAAGATGAACTTGGCAATTAAGAGTGTCTTTTTAGTCGTTTTAAAGCGCATGGGAAAAACCATGCGCTGTTTTTTTTGAAAAAATTGATAATAAAAAAAAACAAAGTCTGAACTTTGTTTTTTATGTGCTCGCAGATGGACTTGAACCGTCGACCCCGGCTTTATAAGAGCCGTGCTCTAACCAACTGAGCTATGCGAGCATTTTGTGTAAAATTAAAAAAGACTAATTTTTAGTCATTCTTTAATTATAATATCATTGAAAAGTATTTATTTCAAGACAACATTTATTGTTGTATTATCTTGCCTAGATTTTCTTTAATAGTTTCAATTATCTCTGTTTCCGCTTCTTTAGGGTTTTTCGCAAGAGTAATTCTGGAGAAGCTCTTGGTGCCGATAGGGCTATATTTTTTAACTAAGTCGAGGCTATTAATATTTTTCATAGTATGAATAATGGCCTTAGTAACAACTTGGTCATTTTGTTCTGATTCGTAAAGAATAACAATAATCATTGCTTGTGGGATATTGGTGATTAGTTCATTGATAACTTCGGGAATTTCATCTTCGTTAGTACTGGTTTTAATTAAGTCTTGTTTGGTTAAAACTGACCAGACCAACTTGTTGTCGTTTGCGCTTGATAATCGAGCCAGAACTCGGCCCCAAAGTTTGAGAATATTTAATGAGCGAGAGCGATAGAGCTTGCTGACGATTTGCTCGCGTCTAGCCCCAAGGGTAATAAGCTGAGAGGCAATAGTTAAAACCTGTGGTGTGATGTTCTGAGTCTTAAAATTATTGGTCTTAGAAATAATACCGGCTAAAATGCAGGTCGCAATGTTTTCGTCAATTAAATCTTTGTAAGTGTCATTGATGATGTTGAAAACAATTTCTGAAGTGGAGATATTTGATAGTTCAGTTTTATTGATTTGACCATAACCCTCATTATTGGAATGATGGTCAATGTTGATGATAGGGGTTTGGTAAAAAAATTCTGTATCCTTGTCATAGATTCTGCCCAACGATTCTAGGTCTGGAGTATCAAGGGTGATGATTAAATCATATTTGAATTCACCAGAGCGGGAAGTAATATTTTCGTGCGAGAAAAAACCATCACTGGGATAGACGATGAATTCGATAGAGTGTTCCTCTTTTTTGTATTTAATTTTTTCAATTCGAGAATTAGTGGTATCAAGGGAGATAATGAACTTGCGTAGATTTTCGATATTTTCTTTGATGTCATTATAATTAGGCAGGAATTTGAAAGTATTTGATCTTTCGAGTTTTTCGGCAATGATGTCGAACTTTTTCTCCATTTTTTTCAAAACCATACCAAAGGCAAGAGCAGAGGCAACAGCGTCGCCACTCCAAGTTTTATTGAAAGTGATCAATATGTTTTGAGATTTTTTGATCTGCTCAAAAATTTGTTGGTCTTGAGTTAGCATAATTCGAAGTTTTTTTGCAATAAAAAAAATGGCTGGTTGACGTATTTCTCCTAATATTAGGTTAAATAATGTTTTTATACCAAGCTTGGGGAAGGAATAAAAAAATGATTCGTTATTACTGTTCTTATAATAATATATCAATATATATAATAAAAAACGATGTGTCAATAGAGAAGGGTTCACATAATCTTGATTTTTCTAGCTAATGCTATTATAATAAGCATATTATTCAATAATAAATTTATTATAAACTTGTCCTGTGATTGTATGGGCTTTTTTTTGAGCATTTATGTCTATTATTACGAAAATTTTTGGAGACCCAAATTTAAAAATAATTAAGAGCTTGCAACCGATTGTTGATCAAATTAATGCTTTAGAGGCGAAATATGAGGCTATGAGTGTTGAAGAGCTTCAGGGTATAACCGCAAAATTACGCGCGGAACTAGGTATTATACCAATTACTAATTATCAATTGCAGGCAGCCAGTGAGAAGAATAAGGATGAAAAGTCTAAGCTGGAATTACAAGAAAAGCTAAATGCATTGTTGCCGGAGGCGTTTGCAGCTGTGCGTGAGGCAGCGCGACGAACAGTGGGGCAGAGGCATTATGATGTGCAGATGGTTGGTGGTATTATTTTGCACCGTGGGCAGATCGCAGAGATGAAGACTGGTGAGGGTAAAACCTTGGTAGCGACTTTGCCTTTGTATTTGAATGCCTTGACTGGACAGAGTGTGCAGTTGATTACCGTGAATGATTATTTGTCTAAAGTTGGTGCTGGTTTGACCGCGCGTATTTATGAAGCCTTGGGCATGACAACGGGTGTGATCATTCATGAGAGTGCCTTGAAGTATGACCCGGAATATATTAATGAGGCTGAGACGGAAGAGAAGTTAAAACACTTCAAGCGGGTGCCACGTCAAGACGCGTATCGCTGCGATGTGGTCTATGGAACAAATAATGAATTCGGATTTGATTACTTGAAAGATAATATGGTATCGAGCTTGGACCAGATGGTGCAACGTGGTTTTTATTATACCATTGTCGATGAAATTGATTCTATTTTGATTGATGAGGCGCGTACTCCTTTGATTATTTCTGCACCAGCAGAAGAGTCAACTGATAAATATTATAAATTTTCTGAACTGGTAAAACAATTAATAGAAAATGAAGACTATAACGTTGATGAAAAAATGAAAGCGGCGACATTGTCTGAGGCTGGTATTACTAAAATGGAAAAATGGTTGGGCGTGGAGAATATTTATACCATTGGTGGCATTCGTGAAGTGCATCATATTGAACAAGCTTTGAAAGCACATGCATTATTCCTGAACGAACGTGATTATATCGTTAAAGATGGTGAGGTTGTTATTGTTGACGAATTCACCGGCCGATTGATGCATGGCCGTCGTTATAGTGAGGGCTTGCACCAAGCGATTGAAGCTAAAGAGAGTGTGAAGATTCAACGTGAATCGCAAACTTTGGCAACAGTGACCTTTCAAAATTATTTTAGATTATACGAAAAATTAGCCGGTATGACTGGTACGGCGGCGACAGAAGCTGAAGAGTTTCATAAGATCTATAATTTGGAGGTGGTGTCAATTCCAACGAATAAGCCGAATGTGAGAATTGACCAAAATGATTTAATTTACAAGACGGAGATGGGTAAGTTTGCGGCGGTGACACAAGCGGTAAAGGAATTGCATAAAAAAGGGCAACCGGTTTTAGTGGGTACGATTTCAATTGCAAAGAATGAGCTCTTGGCAAATTTTATGGAGCGCGAGGGCTTACGGCCACAAGTTTTGAATGCCAAGAATCATGATAAGGAAGCGCGCTTTATTGCTGATGCCGGTAAGCTGGGTACCATTACGATTGCCACTAATATGGCTGGTCGTGGTGTTGATATTATGCTTGGCGGTGTGGCACCAGAAAAGGACAGTCCTGAATATGCCGAGTGGCAGGAAAGTAGCCGCAAGGTGAAAGAATTGGGTGGTTTGCACGTGATTGGTACTGAGCGTCATGAGTCACGTCGTATTGATAATCAACTTCGTGGTCGTGCCGGTCGTCAAGGTGATCCTGGTTCATCACAATTCTTTGTGTCGATGGATGATGACTTGATGCGTATATTTGGTGGTGATCGAATGAAGTCGATTATGACTAGTTTAAAATTGCCGGAAGATATGCCGATTGAGAATAAGCTAATTTCTAGATCTATTGAATCAGCTCAGAAAAAAGTCGAAGGCAATAACTTTGATATTCGTAAGCATTTAGTGGATTATGATGATGTGATTAATAAACACCGAGAAGCGATTTATCGTAAGCGTTTGGAGATTTTGACTTTGTCCGAAATAAATAAATTAAGTGAATCCTCTACGGAAGTTGAGGGCGAAAAGAAGACTTTGAGTGATATTATTTTAACAATGGTGGAGAATGAAATTGAGCAGGTGGTGGCTTTTCATGCGGCAGCTGATGAAATCAAGGATTGGAATGTGGCCGAGATTTATCAGACGATGACCACAATTTTTCCGATTGGAGAACGATTAAAAGATGATTTACAAAAGAAATTTTTGGAAGGTGATCATAAGTTCGACCGAGCGAAAGCGCGTACAGAGATTATTGAGCATTTATACGGAATGGCCAAGAATGTTTATGATGAATTGCAAATGAGACTCAAAGATTTGGGCGTTGATTGGAGTGATATCGAGAAATCAATCTTGATTCGCGCGATTGACATGATGTGGATTGAGCATTTGGAAGCAGTGGCGAGCGTGCGCCAAGGCATCGGCCTACGTGGTTACGGTCAACGTGATCCTTTGATTGAATATAAAAAAGAAGCCTTCGGTCTTTATAACCAACTTAATAATTTGATTGATAAGGAAGTGGTGTATAGTATTTATAAGATTGGCATGATGCACGGCGGTCAAGCGCAAGAAATTAAAGCGCCAAGTTTGCTTGAACAGGCGAAGCAATTCAGCGCTCCCGAGAAAACTATGAGCGATAACTCAGCTAGTTTTGCAGAATATAAAAAAGATGACAGTGCCGGTCATCGCGAAACAGTTGACTTGATTCATGAAAAGGTAAAAGATGAAGATGGTAACAAAGTTGGTCGCAATGATTTATGTCCTTGTGGATCAGGGAAGAAATATAAAAAATGCTGCGGTAAATAAGTTCTATTAACTTATGTCAAAAAGACTATTTATAATCCATGGTTGGGAAGCTGATCCAAATAGTAATTGGTTTCCTTGGTTAAAACTAGAAGCAAGCAAGCTTGGCTTTGAGGTTTTTGTGCCGGCGATGCCGAATACGGCTCATCCAGTCAAAGACGAATGGATTGCGTATTTGAATAAATTAGTTGGTGTCGTCGATGAAAATACTTATTTCATCGGCCATAGTTTGGGCGTGATTGCGATTTTAAAATTTTTGGAGCAAGTGCCAGTCGGACAAAAAGCGGCCGTGGCGATTTTAGTTGCTGGTTTTTCTGAGTCACTGGGTATTCCTGAGGTGGAAAGTTTTACGAATACACTGCTTGATTATGAAAAAGTAAAACAAAGTGCCGTGAAGTTTATCATTTATCAATCAGATAATGATCCCTTGATTCCTTTGAAGAGCGCGGTTGTTATGCAAGAAAAATTTAACGCGGATATAATTGTCATTAAAAATACAGATAGTCCAGAGGACGATTTATTGCAACAAGGCAATCATCTCTGTGAAGGGACGGGCGATTTTGCTTTTCCGGAAATATTGGATAATTTAAAAGACTATAAAAAATAATGAAATATCAATCACTAACAAGAAAGAAAGACTTTGATGAACTCTTCGCCCGCGGTCGCGGCCGGAAGAGTAATTTTTTATTGTTAAAATTCTTGCCCAATACAGATGGCGACACCAAGGTCGCTATTATTGTTAGTAAGAAAATTTCTAAATTGGCGGTGATTCGAAATCGGAATAAAAGAAAAGTGCGCGTGGCGTTGCAAAGTGTGGACTTGAAAGCAGGGCACAATTATGCGCTGATTATTTTAAAAGATGTGAGTGAGCTTGGCCAGATTGAATTAGAAAAAGATTTTGGGATTTTGGTATCTGTTAAAAAATAATTTATGAATAATTTCTGGCAAAAACTGAATAAACCTTTTTACTGTCTCGCTCCTATTGCGGGCGTGTCTGATTCGGCTTTTCGACAGATGTGCAAGGCTTATGGTGCGGATGTGGTGTATAGTGAGATGGCATCGGTAAATGCGCTTAGTTTTGCGCCGGAGAAAACTTTGGAGATGTTGCGGTTTGAGGAATCGGAGCGGCCTTATGTGGTGCAGTTGTTTGGGAGTGAGGAGGGGAATTTTGAAAAGGCGGTGCGGATAATTGAAAAAGAAATTAAACCGGATGGAATTGATATTAATTTTGGCTGTCCTGTGCCAAAGGTGGCGAAACAGAATGCGGGGGCGGAATTGGCGAAGGATTTGGTGCAATCACGCAAGGTGGTGGAAGTGGTGGTGAAGACGGCGACCGTGCCGGTGTCTGTGAAGATTCGAAAAAAAGCCGGCGACGTGGACGCTTTACAATTCTTGGATAATATTAAGGATTTGGACGTGAAAGCGGTAATGATTCATGGGCGGGATTTGAAGCAGATGCATGTGGGTGAAGTGGATGCGGAAATTATTAGACAAGCGCGGAATCATTTTGGCGGAATTATTATTGCTAATGGTGGTGTGAAGGATTTACAAAGTGCGCAAGATTTATTAATAAAGTCTGGCGCAGATGGATTGGGGATTGCTCAGGGAGCGTTTGGGAAGCCGTGGATTTTTAGTGAAATTAAAAGTGGTGAATTGCCGGCAAGTGTTTTTGATGTTGCTTTACAACATGCCGAATCGGCGTTTAAGTTGAGAGGAAAGACTGGGATATTAGAAATGCGGAAACATTTGTGCTGGTATGTGCAGGGCCTGCCGGGCGCTAGAAAGATACGTGAAGAGTTTGTGCGCGTAGAAACAATCGAAGACATTAGGAATATAATCAAAAAGAACGTTCAATAATTGAACGTTCTTTTATTTTGTCTTTGTAGTTAACTTATAACCACTTTTTCTTTTTGAAAAATAGAAGCATTGATAGGCCTCCAATAACCATTAAGCCGATGATAAACCAAAAACCATACGGTGTAGTAAGAAAGGGCATGCCGTTTTCAACTTTCATGCTGAATATAGCGGCAAAGAGGGTGAGCGGAAAGACAATTACGGAGATTATTGTCAGTGTTTTCATAATATCATTCATGTTGTAATTCATTAACGACTCATTAGTACTGTTCAAGACTTCAATCATTTCTTTCTGGTTTTCTAGGGATTCCCAAATTCTTTTGGATAATTCTAATAAGGTAAAATAATATTTACGAACCTCTGCGTCTTCAACTAAGTCAGTTTCTGGTTGGGTTAATTTTTTGATAATATTCTTGTGGCTTTGCATAATGCGACGGGTGCTAATAATATTTCGTCGTAAAAATAAAATATCAGAAACGGCTTTTTTAGTTTCTTGTTCAAAGATTAATTTCTCAACGTTGTTAATGGAGATATTCATCTTGTCTAAGACTTGATAAGTATCAACCATTAATCTTTCTAAT
Organism: Patescibacteria group bacterium; assembly: GCA_018897195.1. Lineage (NCBI taxonomy): Bacteria > Patescibacteria group bacterium. Next base: position 19,929 of record JAHILH010000005.1, on the reverse strand, counting down.
ATTTCGTAAAGCAAAACAGCCGTTGATTCGTGCTTGGTTGACAGTAAGCGTTCGCCGTCTTTTTTGCAAATGCTGAAAAAATCATTTAGAACTTTGATATTTTCATGAAGGGTAACAACATAATCTTTGCCAATAAAAAATTCAATCTCAGTTGAAAAAATCGAACCATTGCGCATGACGGGAAAATGGAGAATGAGAAAGAGATAGTCGCTACCTTTTTCCACCAAAGGTCTTTGCGCCGTTGCCTTAGTGGAGGAAGCTTGAAGATGGGCGAGTGAGAAGTTGTGTTTTTTACTTTGGCGTAAAAATTGAATCTCAGCTTTGCCTGGATCGGTAATATTTAACCAAGTCAATTCACCACCAACAGTGTTGGGGTTATCAATGGTAACTTCATGTATATTTTTTGAGATCTTTTGATAGTTGGACATTTTTTATAATTGTGGAAAACTTATTTGATTATATTATAACATAAATTAATAATAATTGAAAATAAAATAAGCCACACTTTATAGTTTTTGCTATAGAGTGTGGCTTAAGGTGTTCGTTGCTCGTTACGCGAGATGCATCTTCGCAAACAGTTTATCCATGACATCGCCAAAGGCAATGTTGGGAAAAACCATTTCAGCGTATCGCTTCATGACGATATACTGCCGGGCGACCTTCTTCAGGTGGTTCTGCTCACGTTCCGAGCCAGGCTCGAAGTTCGTGTCCCATCTGAGGGGCGGATCTTTCTTGATCATGCCCCAGTTGAAATTGGGCTCGTCGCGTACGATGCGCAGGAGGGCGTGGAAGTCTTCCATGCCAGCCAAGGGAACGGCGCCAAACTCAGCAGTTTCGACCGTTTCGCCGGTGCCGTTGCATTCTGGGGCAAAGCCACCGATTCTGCAAAGGACATCGACGCGCCACAGGGCGAGGGTGTTCTGCGGGACTTTCCATTGCGGTTTTTCCCACCAGTTCTGGCGCAGGCCACCAACGACCACCAGGCCTTTCTTTTCGGCATAGGCAATCGCTTCGCTGATCAGATCCTGGCTGCATTCCATCTCCGGGGACCAATTCAGGACATATTTCGCGCCGTGCTTTTCAGCAATCTTGAGGCCGTCATTGAGCGCTTCGCCGCTGCCGGGGTTGTTGCCCCAGTTCATACAAACGTGAACGATCAGACGACCGGATTTGACTTCCTCCGGAAAAGCTTCCGTGAGGTGTTTGACGGTGGGGTAGAGACCGTCGGCGTCAGGGATTTCCGAAAATTTCCCTTCGCCGCAGGTGACTACGACCAGGCGATCGACATTGGAACAGTTGAGAACGCCCCTGAAGGCGTCGACATGTTTCCGAAATGAAACCATGTCAACCGTTTCCGCGGTTTTTCCTTTCTGAAATGATCGTGCAACTACTGCTACGCTTTCGTTTGCATTTTTCATTACTCTTCTCCATTCTTTGAATTGGTTGTTGTGGTTTACTGCTAATTGGGTTGTCCAAAAATATCCATCCGTGTCTCATTGAGATTTTGCCAGCTTATTAATTTGTGCTCACCACTCGGTTCAAGTACAACTTCAAGGCCAGAAAAATCGGAATGTCCCTCTCCAGTGCCGATTACCTCTTTTTCGCCGTTTGTCATGGTTGCGATTTCTCCACAAAACATGGAGAAATCTTCTACCGCTCGCAATTTCACGTCTCCGTGTATATTTAATATACGTTTTCCGCGAACATTGAGAGTCACATACTGTTTCATGGTTATCTCCTTTCTTGATTTTGGCAACAAAAAAACAGCGATAACGCGGTTTTCAATTTATTGTTTAAATTTTAGAATTTGTGACTTTACGCATCATTCGAATGCTCCATGGCGACATCAGTGGCCGTGAAGGTTTATGAAATTGTAAAAGATCAACTAATCCTTATTTATAGCATACTTAAGAAAATTTGTCAATAGTACGAGGCATAGTTTATTTAAAATTAGCCATTTTAAACTTATTTGAGATATGTAATATTCATTTTCAATTCGTTGATATCAATTTGCAATAAGGCACACATTTTTTTAAACCTTTCCTCCTTGGTCGCCATGACTTGCTCTCGCCATTGTTTGCTTTTGGCGTCATCTGATTCAATTAGGTGCCCACCGCTCGGTTCAACAATGACAATACTGCCATTCCCAAAATTATTTAAAAGATTTTTAGCAACATATATTTCGCTCATGCCGTAGCTATTTTCTTCCATGTCGGTCCCTTTTACCGTAGCACCAATCTTCCAAACATTAGTAAAATTAACGGCTGTATTTTTATAGAGAGTAAGTGCGGTAACAGGACAACCCATTTCAATCAGGTGTTTGTATTCGTTTAGTGCTAGTGTTGTGAAATAGGATCCTTGCTTGGCGGCATTAAGCAGTTTTTCGACATTCTCTTTCGTGATATAAAGATGAGCTTCGGGTGACAAGACGAGAGAATAATCAATTCCTTGTCTGGTTTGTTCGTTGATTGCATCGTTTAAGATGTCGGTATAAAAACAACCAACACCGACTTCATCGAATGTTACTCTTTTTCTTTCCGCACCAAATTCTTTAATTAATTCATTTCGAAAAAGTCCTTTGTCCTCATCGGTGTAAATTAAAATATGAATTAGGCTGATAATTGGTAGCCTAAGTAGGGAATTTATCGCGTCCTTTAATAAAGGTAATCGGTCTAAATTATGGTCCGTTCTCATAATTGCGCCGACTTTATGCCTGGTTGCATTATAACATTCTCGGTTAACAATTTTTTTCGTTAACTCTTGTTCGATGGGCATAGTATGAATATTAATTTGTTATATTTTAATTTTAAGTTAATTGTGGTTAATTTGCAAGAATTTAAAATTACTTTTGTGATAGTGGAATTGACTGACACTCTTTTTATTTTACCCAAAAATATGTTATAATAATCAGTGTTAATAACTTTTATTCGACGAAATAAAAAGTGTCGATTTTGCTTATGACCGATGATAAAAATTTTGCCAACATTGAGAGAAAAGAATCAATTGTTGGGGGCTTAGAAGTAGAAAATAATCTAGAAAGAGTTAACTTGCCTGAAAGGGAGAGAGTTTTTGAGGGTGGACAGGATATGGAACAGGCCGCCAGCGAGGTGATAAATGCGATTCAAACCGAGGGAGAGCTCGGCGGTATTCAGCCGATTGGCGGTTTTGCTAGTCAGAATACCAAGAGACAGAAGGAGATTGAGGACATTATGTCACAGGATGTGCGGGATATGTATATACAAATGCCACCGGACAAACAACAAGAGTTCAAAATTAAGGGTGAGGAGACGGCTAAAGAAATAAATAACATATTAGATAAGGCGAAGTTAGAAGTTGGGAAGATTATTGAACTGTTAAAAAAATGGCTTTTAATTATTCCAGGTGTTAATAAGTTTTTTATTGAACAAGAGGCGAAGATTAAGGCTGATGAGATCGTAAGGCTTAAAAATTTATAATTTAAATCGTAAATGACATTTGAGAAAAAAAAACATACTTTAAATATTCAGGGCGGAGGAAAGGCTTCTCGTTTTATGGTTGATTTGGCGGCGAATTTTAAGCGTGAGGAAGAGATTGTTTTGAAACGGATTGAGAAGGAGAAAAATAAATTTAGCCTCAAAAAGCTTTTGCCTAAATTTAGTTTTAAGCAATTCTTGGCTGGTTTCAAAAATATTTTGCCGAATTTTTCTAGTTATTATTATTTCTTTTTTCATCAGAAATACAAGAAATTGTCTTTCTATTTTTTATTTAATCTTCTTTGCAAGATTAGTTATGGCACGGGTTGGCTGTTTGTATTTGGTATTCGTTTTTTCTTTTTAACTTTTATTTTTGCTTATAAAAAAAGCCGTGACCATGTTGCTCTGTGGGCACGTATTCGTCGAGAGGCGCGGATTGCCAAGGATCAATATTTGCAAACAGTGCGACCAGTGCTTCACAAGGAGGTGCCTGTTGAGGTGGCTAAAGAGCATTTTCAATTTGATATTAGGAATGTTATTCCGGCACTGCGTTTTTCTTTTGTAAGACAAGTGGCAACTTTCGCGATTTTGTTGTTGGTTTTAATTTTGCCCTTGAAAGCATATTTACACTATCGCGACTTTTTGAAATTTAAAGGCGAGGTATTGGGTGTATCAGCATCAGCAGTTGATGATATGAAAAATAGCTCTGGCGATGTTTCAAGTTTAAATTTTGACGAAGCGACGAAAAATTTTAATAAGGCGGCGGATAATTTTAGAACTGCTCAAAATGAAATCAAAAATGTGAGCTTGGTTTTTGGTGCTTTGGCCAAAGTGGTGCCGAACAAGAATATTAAGTTAGCCGCACAAGCTGATCTTTTTTTGCGTGCTGGTGAATTAACGGCAAGCATTGCCAATCGTATCGGTGGTTCCTTGGATTTGTTTGAGTCTCAGAATTTAAAAATGAAAGATGTTTTGAATGTTGTTTATGAAAATTTGAATAGTTCTAATGCTGAGATTGTGGAGTTGGGAGACATTTTGAAAAAAATTAACTTGAATAATTTACCTGATGAATATCGTGACAAGGTAAGCGTCTTTCAGCAGAGCTCAGTTGATATTTCCAATTTATTCAATGAGGCGATGAGGCTGATTGATGGCACGCGTAAGATTTTGGGCTTTGATCAAGACCGACGTTATTTAATTGTTTTTCAGAATAATACGGAAATGCGGGGTAGTGGCGGTTTTATCGGTTCTTATGCCTTGGCGGATTTCCATAATGGCGAAATGATTAATTTGGAAGTGCCGAAAGGTGGTAGTTATGATACCGAGGCTGGCTACCTCGAGCGCGTAGCCGCGCCAGAGCCATTACAATTGGTCAATCCACTTTGGCATTTTTGGGATGCGAACTGGTGGCCGGATTGGGCGATGTCGGCGAAGAAGTTGATGTGGTTTTATGAAAAGAGTAACGGCCCAACTGTTGATGGTGTGATTGCAATTACACCGAATGTAATGGATGACTTGTTGAAAATAATCGGTCCACTTGATTTGACTGAGAAATATGGTGTTGTGATTACAAGTGATAATTTTTGGGACGTAGTACAAGACATAGTTGAGCAAAAGCCGGAAATGGCGACGACGACGGCGACTTCAACTTTGGTAAAAGTTGAGACACAAAAACATGAGCCAAAGAAAATCATTGGCGACATGATGAACTTGATTATAACGAAGGCATCCAACGAATTAAATAGAGAGGATTTTTTGCGCATCCTGAATGCGGCCTATCAAAACTTAAATGAAAAACAAATTTTAACATATTTTGTTGATGAGGATTTGGAAAAGTTAGTAAGCGATTTCGATTGGGCGGGACTGATTCAAAATATTGATGGTGATTATCTAATGGTGGCAAATACCAATATTGCCGGTTTTAAAACCGACAAGAAAATAAAAGAAAACATCGCCCTCCTAAAGGAAGTACAAACAGACGGCAGTATTATTAATACTTTGACAATTCAAAGACGGCATACGGCTATTCGTGGCGAAGATCATGTGGGAGTGCGCAATGTAAATTGGATGCGTGTCTATGTGCCAGAAGGTAGTGAATTAATTAGTGCAAGTGGTTTTAGTCAGCCCGATGGAAAGTTTTTTGAAAAGCCAATGGAGACTTGGAAAAAAGATGAAGATGTGATGCGTGGTGAAGGCACCTTTGGCATGGACGGCATTAGTAATACTAAGATTTATAAAGAATTGGGCAAGACGGTTTTCGCGAACTGGTCTATGGTTGATCCCGGTGAACAGGTTTTAATTACAATTAGATATCGACTACCTTTTAAGGTTCAAAAAACTGAACCGGTGAAGCCGAAAACATTTTGGGAAAAAATTGTTAATGGTGAAGATGACTCTAGTTATGTGCCTTTGAAATTGTTGGTGCAAAAACAACCTGGTTCACAGGGTAGTGAGTTTGTGAGTAATTTGACATTGCCAGCTAATATGCAAGTCGCATGGCAGAATAATGAATCTTTTAATTACAGGAATAAGTTGAATGTTGATCGCAACTGGATGGTGTTGCTGAGTATTGGAAAGTAAATTTTAGTTTCAGTTTTTTTTGGTTTTTTTAATTTTATTAAATATAGAAGTTTATAATTTCCAGCAAAATTCATTCAAAATTCAAAATTGGAAATTCAAAATTAATTTAAATATATGTTTAACAAGTCAAACAAAAAACAAGCAGATGAGGTGATTGATGATGACGATGTTGTAATCAATCTTCGCGAATCAAGCTTGAATGAATTCACGCAAGTAAATCTGCCAGGCGATGCCAAGGCGGAAGAAACTAAGGAGGTCGCAGACATTATTGAGGAAGAGGCGGAGAGTGAAGAAGGAAGTGAAGAGTATTTTAGTCCGGAGAATGAAGCGAATGAGGCGGAGATTGAGGAGAGCTTGAATGAAATCTATCAAGATGATGATGGCAAGATGGTGGATGTAAAAAAATTCAAAGTTTTAAAGAAGCATGGTTTTTTCTTTTGGTTTTTTATGTTTGTTTTTTTGGTGGGTGGTTTTGGTGGCGGTGGCTATTATGCTTATAACAAATTTATTGTTAATCAAGGTTTGAATGCAACCGCGGTTGATTTCACTATTGAAACCAAAAATGAAGTAACGGTTGGGGAGGAGTTTTTTTATACAATTAATTATGGCAATCCTAGCAATACAATTAATTTGAAAAATGTAGTCGTGAGCGTCACTTATCCTGATAATTTTATTTTTATTGATTCTTTTCCACCTTCGAATGAGAATAATTCACGCTGGGATATCGGCGATGTTAAGGCTGGCGTGAACGGGAAAATTAAAATCAAGGGAATTATGATTGGCGAGGAGGGCAAATCAGGAATTTTGGCAGCCAAGATGGATTATATGCCGGAAAATTTTTCATCTGAATTTAAAAAAGAAACTTCGGCGATGACGCAAATCAAGGATATAGGGATGAATATTGACTTGGACTATTCTAGTAATGTCTTGGTTGATGAGGTAAATGACTTAACAATTCGTTTCAGTGCGCGTGATAATAATTTCATTAATAATTTTCGCATTTCGCAGGAGGTGAATGAGAATGTGGAAATTGTTAAACCTAAGACAGCACCAGCTGGTGATGATTTGGCAAAGTATTCAGTTATTAGACCAGGTGTTTGGCAGGTTGATGAGGTGACAGCCAATGAAAAAATAATCCCTATTAAATTTAAATTTATCAAGAAAGGCACCGAGGAGCAGGTTATAGTTTTGAATTTTGAGAAATTGGTTGGTGATTCTAAGTATGTAAAATTTTACTCTAAAGAATTGAAACTGTCAGTGATTAAAAGTGACTTAAATTTAACCATGATAATTAATGGTAAGCGCGACGACCAAGGTATTAATTTTGGCGATACTTTGAATTACTCCTTGGTGTATAAGAATGGCGGTGATGCGGAAATGAAGGATGTGGTTTTGATGGCAGTGTTGGATGGTGATTTTTTGAACTGGACTACTTTGGGCGACGCAGCCAAGGGCAAAGTAAAAGGCAATATGATTATTTGGACTAAAAATGAAATTCCGGAATTAGCATCAATTGCACCGGACAAAGATGGAACAATTGACTTTTCGATTAATTTGATGGATTTGAATGTTGAGAAGATGACCGCAGACAAGAGTTACGCCATTACTAGTTATGCTCAGTTCGCAGTTGGTGATCAAAGCAATAACACCGATGCGAAGAAAAATGAAAACAAGAGCAATGTAATCATTAACAAGATTAATAGTAACTTGAAATTAAACGAGCAGGTGCGTTATTTTAGTGCTGACAATGTACCCGTAGGATCCGGACCAAACCCGCCAAAGGCTGGACAAGTAACAAGCTATAAAGTGTATTGGAATTTGAGCAATAGCTTACACGAGCTTGGTGATGTTAAGGTGACAACAAAATTGCCAGACTATGTAACTTTTGCTAATAAGGCTAATTTTTCCGTTGGCTCGCTTGATTACAATGAGACAACCAGAGAGGTAACTTGGACCATAAGTCGTCTACCAGCCTTAGCCATGGAGTCTAATGCTGAATTTAGCATTAGCATTAAGCCGACAGATGATGATAAAAATAGAATTATGATTTTGTTAACTGGTTCCACAATTACTGCTAATGACAATGAGACTAAGTCGTCATTATCACAAACGACTAGAGCGGAGACCAGTAAATTAGAGGATGATGATATTGCAGGTGGAGATGGGATTGTGGAATAATTCAATCAATGATTAATTAATTTAAAGATATTGTCTATGGATTACGGACTACAACAAAATATAAACAACGATTATGTTATTGATTTGAGTGGCTGGTTTTGGTATGTGGCGGCTTTTGCTGTTTTGTTTTTGGTTTTATATATTGCGCGCTTGATAATTCGGGAAAAATATTTGCAGAAGACTTTTCAGCGTTACGTTATTTTTTTAGTCCGTTTACCTCAAGACAAACAAGGAAATAACCAGGGCAATGAAACAAATCGGGTTCAATCCTTGCACGAAGAAATTGCCAAAGGTGAGACAATCTTTTCTTCTATAGGTGGCTTGCGGGCGGAGCGGGGTTTTAAGGCTTGGTTATATGGTCGTAATGATAGCTATTCTTTTGAGATTGTGGCGAATAAGAAAAAGATTCATTTCTATATCGTGGCCCCACGCGGAGCAGAGCGCTATATTGAACAACAAATCAATGCGCATTATCCGGACGCGTCATTGGAAGAGGTGAAGGATTATAATATTTTTAATCACAAGTCTGAAATTTTGGCCGGCACTTTAAAAACAACAAGACATTTTGTTTTACCTTTGCGTACTTATTTAAAGCAAGATACTGATTCAACAAATTCTTTGATCAATGTTATGTCCAAGGTGGATGAAGATGAGGGTTTGGCGATCCAATATACTATTCGTAGTGCAAAAAATTCTTGGCACTACAAGGCGAGCGAGGTGGTTCGTAAGGCTAATCAAAAAAAATCTTTATCAGAGGCACTTAGCTCCGGGGTCTTGCATAAAATTTTAGGTTTTTTGGGTGATGTATTTCATTCGGCTGATCCTTCTTTGGCAAATAGGTCCGAGAATCAAAAAATGTTAACTGTAATGGAGCAAGAGGCTCTAAAAGGTATTGAAGAAAAAAATGCACGTGCGGGTATGGATGTAAATTTACGCATCGTGGTGGCAGCGCGGGATAAGGGACGAGCGCAAACCTATCTAGAAAATTTGTCGAGTGCTTTTAGTCAATATAATTCTTATGAATATGGCAACAGCTTTGCAAGCCGTATTAATACCGGCAACAAGAAGCGCATTATTCATGATTTTATCTATCGTCGTTTTAATGAAGGTAAATCATTTTTGTTAAATACAACAGAGATGGCTAGTCTTTTTCATCTACCCCTAAAAGACACCGAGACGCCGAATATTTTATGGTTAACTGCTCGTCATGCCCCGGCACCGGTAGACACGCCAAGTGAAGGGGTTTATCTTGGTTATAATGTGCATCGTGGTGTTAAAAAAGACGTGCACATCAAGCGTGACGATCGTCGTCGTCATATGTATGTAGTTGGTAAGTCTGGTGGTGGTAAGTCACAATTCATTGCCAATATGGCTGTCCAAGATATTATTAATGGTGAGGGCGTTTGCGTTTTGGATCCGCATGGTGACTTGGTAAGCGATATCTTGTCCCGCATTCCGCCCGAGAGAGCAGAAAACGTTATTTTATTCCGACCGGCGGACATTGAACGGCCGATGGCTTTGAATTTGATTGAGTTTGATCCGAAATATCCGGAGCAAAAAACTTTTGTAATTAATGAGATGATTAAGATTTTTGATAAGTTGTACGATTTAAAGGCGACCGGTGGTCCAATCTTTGAACAATATATGCGCAATGCCTTGCTCTTGATTATGTCTGATCCAGAATCCGGTTCAACTTTAATGGAAGTGCCAAAAGTGTTGGCTAATCCAGCTTTTCGAAAAATGAAATTAGAGCGCTGTGCGGACCAAACTGTGGTTGATTTTTGGAAGCAAGAAGCCGAGAAGGCGGGTGGTGATGCGGCCCTGGCGAATGTCGTGCCCTATATTACATCCAAGTTGACACAGTTTATTTCCAATGACACGATGCGCCCGATTATCGGCCAACAAAATAGTTCGTTCAATTTCCGCGATATTATGGATAAACAAAAAATTCTTTTGGTGGATTTGTCCAAAGGTGCCATTGGCGAGATGAATGCCTATCTTTTGGGCATGATCATAATTAGTAAAATTTTAATGAATGCTTTGTCGCGTACGGATATTCCGCAAGCACAACGTAAGGATTTTTATTTATATATCGACGAGTTTCAAAATTTTACCACCGATTCAATTTGCTCTATTTTGTCCGAGGCGCGTAAATATAGTTTGAATTTAACCATCGCTCATCAATATATCGGACAGATGGTCAATAAGGGTGACACGACAATTAAGGACGCCGTTTTTGGTAACGTCGGTTCGATGGTGAGTTTTAGAATTGGCACCGAAGATGCGGAATTTTTGGAAAAAGAATTTAGTCCTGTCTTTAGTCAGTATGATTTATTAAATGTTGAAAAATATTCTGTTTATACAAAACTTCTTATTGATAATACGGCCAGTCGTCCTTTTTCCATGCATTGCCCTTGGCCGATTGCTGGTATTGAGCGAGAGGGAATGGCACAAAAAATAAAGACTTTGAGCCGTCTCAAATTTGGCCAAGATCGCAGTATTATTGAGGCGGAAATTCGTCGTCGAACCAGTGTTTAATAAGACTCCCTCGCCCCGGCGGGAGAGGGTTGGGGTGAGGGGAAGTCTAACGAAATGAGAATACTACTACATAAAAACCCTTGCTATTTGCTCTTGCCAAACCTGGATAAATGGTATATATTAGAGATAATAAAATAAATTATCTTAGATAATAAATATAAAAAAACTATAAGTTTTTTGTATGGTCAGGAATATTTAAATTCCAGGTGACCACAAAATAACTAAAATTAGTTAATTTACCTAGTTTTATTAAATAAAAAGGGAGGGTTTAATTAGCTGGGCAAAAACACAAATATATGGCAGAAACAAACATGAACATGGATGATGAATTCAATGTTGACGACTTGGAGCTTGAAGAAGGTGATAACTCCGATGATGTTAAAAGTGATAAGGATGTGGTTGTTTTGAGTAAGTCAAAATTTGTTTTGATTAAAAAATTATTGGAAAATGCTAGAGAGAATAACGAGAGATTGATAAATTTGATTTCCGGTGTTGCTGGTATTGGCGATTTGGACAAAATTGCAATCAGCCAGATTCATGACGACAGCTTTAATAAGGGTGGCGAGGATGAACATGACGGTGAAGGAAAAATTGTTGAAGGTGTCTTTGATGGTGAAAATATGATTGGCCCAGACGGTAAGCAATACAGTATTCCCGCAAATTATGCGTCTAAGTCAAAATTAGTTGAAGGTGATATTCTGAAATTAACTATTACACCAACCGGAACTTTTGTTTACAAACAAATCGGTCCGATTGATCGCAAGCGCGTGGTTGGTACTTTGGAGCAAGGTGGCGGTGGCTCATTTATTGTGAACGCCGATGGTCTTAAATTGAAAGTTTTAACTGCTAGTGTGACATATTTCCGTGGTACTGTTGGCGATGAAGTGGTAGTCTTGGTGCCAAAGACGGGTGATAGTAAATGGGCAGCCGTTGATAATATTGTGCGAAATTAAAATCTTTATTAAATTGCTACATTTTTAAATTGTGTTATTAGAATTATTAGGCAATTTAAATATGTAGCAATTTTTTTTCACCCGTCATCCCCGCGAAGGCGGGGATCCAGGTACCTCATAGATTATTTTTGGTATATGGAGGATTAAAATTTACAAAGCATTATTTATTATCAATATTTATATTTAGATTAGTCTCTATAATAATGTATCCACTATCTGTGGCGCCTGGATCCCCGCCTTCGCGGGGATGACGGTTATTAAATTATATGACAATATACAGAGAATACCGACCGCAGAATTTTGATGAATTAGTCGGTCAAAATCACATCAAAACTACTTTAAAATATGAAATTGAGCAGGACAAGATTGCCCATGCTTATCTTTTTTGTGGTCCACGCGGTATTGGTAAGACTACAATTGCGCGTGTCTTTGCTAAGGCAATTAACTGTGTCAATCGCAAGGAGGGCGAAAGTGAGCCTTGTAATACCTGCGATAGCTGTGAGGCAATTACTCTTGGCAAGAGCGTGGATGTAATTGAGATTGATGCAGCGAGTCACACTGGCGTTGACAATGTTCGCGAGAACATCATCGCGGTCTCAAAAATCTCTACTTCGGGCGCAAAATTTAAAGTCTTTATCATCGACGAGGTTCACATGCTGTCCATTTCGGCTTTTAACGCCCTTTTGAAAGTTATTGAAGAACCACCCAAGAATGTTATCTTTATCTTAGCAACAACTGAAGTGCACAAGATTCCGGCGACCATTATCTCTCGTTGCCAGCGTTTTGATTTTAAGCGCATTAACATTACTGATGTGGTAAAGAAATTGCAATATATTGCCAATAGTGAAAAGATCGAAATCGATAACTTGGTTCTTGAAGATATTGCTCGTCAGTCAGAAGGACATATGCGTGATGCGGAAAGTGTTTTTGGACAAATCATCGCTATTGCTGAAAACATAAAAGATGGCAAGCGTCGTATTTCCCAAGAAGACGCAAACCTAGTTATTCCTCGTAGTGACATTGGCGAAGCGATTGCTTTGATTGAACTATTGGTCAAGAAAGATGCCGCCTCAGCGATTGCCTTGGTGAATAAAGTGATGGACGAAGGTGTAGATTTAAAAAGATTTTTAAAAGACTTGATTGAGTTGTTGCGTAAGATAATGTTGGGTAAAATTAATTTGAAATTGTCTGAGAAATTTGGTTTGGAGCTAGGCGAAGGTGTGGAAGTGAAAATTAGTAAAATTTTGAAGGAAATTGAGGTTGGTCGCGTTATCAACGCAATCGAAAAATTCACTAAAGCTGGCAATGAAATTAAGGAAAGTTTTATAATCCAATTACCAGTGGAGGTGGCGATTATTGAATTATGTTCAACGCCAACTATGTCAGCCCCGGTTTTTACGGATAATAGTGGCACAGGTAGTGGTTTAAAAACGGGGCAAGAGCCAACCCGGAAACCAAATTCAGTACAAGTGGTTAATGCTCAGGGCGATAATGTTAATTTTAGCAGTCAACAAATGATGTCCAAATGGAATGATGTTTTAGCGGTGGTGCAAAAAAACAATCACTCTTTGAGTTTTGTCTTACGTGCTTGTGTTCCCGGTGCTGTTGAGAATGGAGTTTTGAAATTATTTTTTAAGTTCAAATTCCACCGTGATCGTATTGAAGAACCGGCGGTGAAGGCAGTAGTTAGTGATGCCCTAAAACAAATTTTTGGTTCTACGATAGTAATCGAGTCCATAGTCAATGAAGCCCTAAACATCAGTGAAACACATGAGGTTAGCTTTGACAATGATCCGACCGATGAAGTAGCTGAGCAAATTATTCGCGAGAATCAAGTCACCGAGACAGTGGAGAAAGTTGAAGGTGGCAATGGTGGTGGCGATATGTTGGATAGTCTGTTGAAGACATTTGGTGGGAAAGTAGTTGGATAGTTTGTTAAAAACAAACGAGTGAAATTAATTCTCCCTCGCCCCGCCGGGAGAGGGTCGGGGTGAGGGAGAGAATAGAAAATATAAGTATCATTCGGGAATCGTCTAATGGTAGGACGACTGGTTCTGGTCCAGTTAATTGGGGTTCGAATCCCTGTTCCCGAGCACGAGAAAATAACGCTAATTAATAGCGTTATTTTTTTATATATCCATGGCTTTGTTGTATGTTGACATTATTTATGTTTAATGTTATTATAATTTATTGCTCATTATAATTTATAAATGTCAGCTTGATTAACAATTCATTTTAAGGAGGTTTTTTATGCCGGTAATAAGAGTATGGTGTCTTCCGCCCAGTCAGAGTGAAAAAGCATTGAATCGTCTTCATAGGGCAATTGTTAAGGCAGTGGTATCAATTTCAGAGCTTGGTCTTAAGGATGAAAATGATATGACCTGTTTGTTTGTTCCCGATCTTATGGCCTATGGCTTGGGAGAAGAGATTATCGTTGAAATTGTAGGCTTGCTTGAAAAGCCTGGTAGAAATGAAATGGTCAGACAGCGTCTTGCCAGGAGAGTTGGTAAGTGTATAAAAAAACTTTACCCAGGTGCGAATGTTGCATCATCTATCTCAACCATCGGGCCGAATCAAGGCTACTGGGAATCAGAGAAAAAGTAAGACTAAAACAACACAGAGCCGTTCTTTTTAAAGAACGGCTCTTTTTTATTTGAAAAAATACTGTATTTATTCAAGATAATTTATGATTAATATGTATTTTATTTTCCAATACAATCCTTAGCCTTAAAAAAATCAACGACACTAGGTGTGTCACCTTTCATTATTTCATAAGCTCTTGTTGTTCCAAGTTTTTCAATAAAACAGGTTTGCATGCCAGCTGTTATGCTAGTCGGTAATTGCGAAACATTAACGCCAAAACTCTCAAGGGTTTTTTCTTGGTTCTCATTTAGAAGAGGATGTTTATCCGCACTTGTTCCCGTGATACTGCTTTCGGTGGAGGTGGAGGTGGAGGTGGAGCTTGTGGCAATATTTTGACTATCGGTAGTTGGTGAATAATTTTTAATATTACTACTCAAATAGCTATTGATAATGCTGCCAATAAACTTGGTGCGAAGATTAAGGGGGTTAAAAATTGCGATAGCGGTTAGAATTAAAAAAGTAACTAAAATAATTATCAATAATACTTGAATAATTTTTTTCATAAATTTAAATTTTAATTATTAGAATCTATGTTCATTATAGCATATTTGGCATCCTGAAAGAAATTAGCAGCCTATGCGGACAAGTTAATGAAAAAAATAATCAAAAAGTTATCCATCTCGGATAGCTTTTTTTCTTTACTTGCGGTATAATGTATTTATAATTAATTATTATATAAAATTATGGCTATTTACAGACAACCAATAGATCATTGGTATCTTGAGAGATTATTATTTTTAATCGCTGGCTTGTTGGTGCCTATCAGTGTTTTTTTAGGAATTCAGGTGTCGTCTAGTTTTTTCTATTTAACGGTTTTTGTCGGCTCGGTGATGGTTTTATTTGCCCTAACTGGCTATTGTCCGATGTCTATTATCTTAACTAAATTGGGCGTAAAGGCAAAATAAGATTTTATAAATTCAAAAAGCTGTTCTCGAATGAGAACAGCTTTTTTTATATCTAAATTTGTTTTGTTTAACTAACTCTAGTTTTCTTAGTGTAGCCAAATTTGAAAACATCAGAACCATCTGATTTTCCTTTTTTAGCAGCACCACCGAAGGGTTTTTTGTAGCCACCTTCACGTCCACCTTCACTGCGTCCGCCAAAACTTCTACCACTTCCACCTTCACTTCTGCCTTCATTACGTCCCTTAAAGCCGCCACGACCGCCTTCACTGCGACCACCACGTGATCCGCCAAAGCTGCTACCTCTAGAACCGCCAAAAGATTTTCGGCGTGGTTCGTTGGATTGAGTTGTTTGAGTAACTTCAAGAGTTTTGCCACGGTAGCTTGAGCCGTTCAAGGCTTGCAAGACCGCATCTTGGAATTTTTTATCAATACCAAAAACGGAATGACCAGGTAGGACATCGACACGGCCGATCTCAGAACCTTTTAATTCGCGCTTGCTATTGATTAAGCCAAACAAACCTTTGATATCAAAACCATCACGGTTGCCCAAATTGATTTTGAAGCTAGCGACGTTTTCGCTGGCCATTCTTTCCTTGGCTGGTCCGCTAGTTGCGTTAGTATTCAAATCACGTGACTCTTCGTAGTCTTTTAAAAAGTGACTTAATTCGTATGAGATGAAATGATTAATCAAGTCTTCACGACTTAGTCCGTCTAATTTTTCGTTTACCGCTGGTAGGTATTGTGCAATCTGTTCTTTATTTACATCCGCGTCTTTGATTTTATCAACAAAACCTAATAATTGGCTCTTGCAAATATCTTCACCTTGGGGCACTTGTTTTTGCGTAAACGGTTTACCAACTTTTCTTTGAATATCCATAATCCGACTTCTTTCTTTTGGGTGCAAAATTGTGATTGAGGTGCCACTCTTTTGGGCACGACCAGTTCGGCCACTGCGGTGAACGTATGTCTCGTTGGCATCAGGCAGGTTGTAGTTGATAACATGAGTTAAATCACTAACGTCAATGCCACGCGCAGCCACGTCAGTGGCTACTAGTAATTGAATTTTTCTATTTCTAAATCTGTCCATGATCTGGGTACGCATATTTTGCGTAATCTCACCATGAAGTGGTTCAGCGTTGTAATGATTTTCTTTCAACTTGTCCGCTACTTCCTGTGTCTCACGTCTGGTTCGACAAAAAAGAATACCATAAATATCCGGTAGGGAATCAACTAAACGACGTAAAGCTTCATAGCGATCGCGCGCTTGCACGATGTAGTATTCATGAGTAACGTTATCAGCACCGATATTTTTTTCACCCATGCTAATCTCATGAGGCTTACTCATGTATTTGCTAGCAATACTACGCACGCTGCTCGACATTGTTGCGGAGAATAATAGAGTTTGTTTTGTTTCTGGTGTTTCCGCCAAGACCGCATCAAGGTCATCCTTGAAGCCCATGTCTAACATCTCATCTGCTTCGTCCAAAACTACCCAACGAATATCTTGTAATTTCAAAGCCTTGCGACGAATCAAATCGTGCACACGTCCGGGAGTACCCACGACAATATTCACGCCCCGTCTTAAGGTGCTGATTTGGTTAGTAATGCTCTCGCCACCATAAACTGCCAATGAAGTTACTTCTTTGGAATGCTTAGTGAAAGCGACGATGTCTTTCGAGATTTGTAAAGCCAATTCACGTGTCGGACACAAGATGATGGCTTGTAAGTCCTTGGAATTATTCTCAAGTTGTTGAATGATTGGAATACTAAAAGCGGCCGTCTTACCGGTTCCGGTTTGCGCTAAGGCAATCAAGTCCTCAGTTGAGCTAAGTAAAAAAGGGATAGATTCAGCTTGAATAGGCGAAGGAGTTGTAAATCCTAAGTCGTCAAGACTTTGCTGGATGGCTTTA
Source organism: Patescibacteria group bacterium (assembly GCA_018897195.1). Classification (NCBI taxonomy): domain Bacteria; species Patescibacteria group bacterium. The sequence continues at coordinate 2,770 of JAHILH010000005.1, read as the reverse complement.
TTAAGCCCCAGGTCTTTAAATGTTGTCATAAATTGTTTTGGTATCACAAGAAATTAAACTCCAAAGGAAAGCAATCGCCTCCAATTTTATCAAATCTCTGTTTTGCGATGTGAATCGCCCCAAAACTCTTTATGTGAGTTCTATAAAGATTAATAAAATCGAGTCCAAGTATTAATAATACTAAAAATATATTTTAATAAGTTATGAGTGTTATAATTACATATTATTTTGATTGTGTCAAGGAATATTGAGTTTATAGCTAGCTCTATTTTAATATTAGCCATTTTATTGATTTAGGCGATTTAGTGTTGACTTTTTTGCCAAAATGTGCTATATTTATCTGTTGGACTAGAATTTTTTAATTTAAAAAAAAGGAGTTCAATGGTGAGCTCTTTGACAATTTTATACTAAAAATAACCGAGGAGAACGGATATGACTACATGCGAACAGGATGGTTGTAATAAGGAAGCTTATGAAGGCAAGCCTTATTGCTCAAAATGTTTTAATGCGCATTATAAGGGCAAAGGGAAAAAAAAGAAAGAAGCTTCTGATGCTATTGATGGTTCTGGTGATAAAGAAACGCCTGTGGCGGTAAAGCCAACAGAGCCGAAGAAGCCTGAAAAGTTTGAAATTGAGGAGCGGTTAGTTGGTCGAGATGGTTTATATGATCTTGATGTCCAGATAATCGTTTACAATGGACCACTGCGAAGCATGGACGTTAGAATTTCAGAAGAGATGAAGCGAGAATGGAATACTATTCTCGTAAAGGGGCGGACGTATTTCGATAAGACCGACGCTAATGGTTTTTTGTCCATTCCCTTGAATCCTGACGGATTTAAGGAAGAAAGAAGAAAGATTGTTGTTCAGCTTATTGGAACCACGACAGATTATCCGATTTATTTGGATGGTCCAAAAAGAGAATGGGGGCCACTACCCAGCTTGGGCTTGTTGGCAAATTTCCGGAGCTTGGCAGAATCAAAAAGGAGATATTCGAAATGAATACCGGAATTAAGACTTACGGGATATTTTTTGTCATTGGCTTGCTATTGATTGCATTTGCAGCAGACCATACTTTTTTTGTTTTGGTGTCTGCGCTTACAATCATTGGCTCGATTCTTTTTTTAGCAACTATTAATGTACGGTTTCGAATGGTATTTTTTGTTGCTGTAAACGAGATCGTTGACAATAACAATAATATTTTTTACGCAGTCGCTTTGTCAACTGTCTTGTTGTTTATCGGCGGTTTGTATTTTGGCGCGGGGGAGCCAATCTTCGCCACGTCAACTCGATATGTCCGCGATGAAATTCGGGCTGTTTACGATGATAATCTTCAACAGGCAGTTAATGAAAAATTGATGCGTGGCAAAAACTTAAGTGATGAACAAGTTGCCGATATGAAGGCAATCTTGGCGGCATCAAAGAGGTGTGAGTCCAAGAAAATAAAGGGGCTTGAAGACTGGAATGTTTATGTGGAAAAGCTGAACAACCATCTTGATTTTGATTGTTTTGCAACTGATGATGAGTTGAATATGTTTTTGGCAGAATCAAATATTGTTGCGAAAGACGCTGCTAAGGAAAAGAAAAAAATAACAACCCCTTCGTATTTTTCTAAGTGGCTCGAGAGCACTAATCGAACCTGGTTCTGGTGGAAGGCGTTTATTGTTTTTCTGTTGGTGCTTTGTCCGTTATCATTTGTTGTTTCATTTCATGATGAAGTGGCAAATGGTCTTACAGACCTTATGGAGAACGTAAAAAGATTCAAGGAGAGTGTTACCGAAGAAACGTTTAAGGCTGGCGATGAGGCAAGTAATGCGAGCAGAAAAAAAGGTAGTTTGCTTATGACAATCTTGAGCATCGATTTCTTTTCTGAGATGTTTCAGGTGCTTATAAAAGCTTTGCGAAGTTAAGGAGGAGAACATGACTACGGCTACGTCTAAAATTATGTCGCTCCCGGAGCAGGTTGTGAAATGGGCGATGATTACCCTAGCAATTCTTGTTATATCCGGGATTGTCTGTATCGGCTTTACACGGTTTCCTTTTTTTGTAGTATTTTCCTGGGTGGCATTTCTTTTTGTAGTGCCGTATATTTGGGAGATCTACGGAAAGGATGCTATTGTTCTTGATTTTTGGAGCAGTATAGTCAAATTTGGTCTGAAGTTTATTGGTAGCCTTTTTATTTTCTTATTGCTGAGGGGATATGTTGCCCACGTAGTCAAGTTTGGCATGATGACAAGTCAGACAATTGGAGCTCATTTTGGAAAGGCTGGCTGGTTGGAAATGAATCGGTCCGAAGTTCTATTTGAGGCCACATTTCTTTTGCTTATCGGCTATACAGTTTTGGTCTTTGTTTATAAGTCTGGAGAAAGCGAGAAAAAGAACTGGCCGCGCAATGTTGTTGTTGGTATGCTGCTCACCTGTTTAATGGCGCAAACGTTTATGTTTATGTCAGGAGATGGCGTGGGTGTTGCCGAGGCAGCTATTCAACCAGTTCAAGCCGATAATGTCATTCCGAAAATTAAAAGCAGTGGCGTTGTTGGCGGTGGTGCGAAAATAGCATTTGCTTTCCTTTTTGGAGAGTCGGTGCCGTCAATGCCGCAGATGACTGGAGTGAGGAAGAGCAAAACGCCACAAATCATCTTCTCCCACACTTATACCGACGCCGACATTGGACCTGATGGCAAGGTGATAGTTCTTGATTATGCCAAGACACTTCTTATGCCTGGCGATGTTTTAAATATTAACACCATAATGCCAAGAGGTGGTGGTAGTA